>NZ_PVNE01000043.1 GCF_003001905.1 Planifilum fimeticola | reverse complement strand
TTGAAGATTTCCTCGACAATCGGCGTCACCACGGCGATGCTCCACCAATCGGAGGGCTCCCCGCCGAAGAGGAGGTGAATGATGGCCACAAACCCTTGGGTGATAAAGGGGATTACCCAAGCTCCCACCAGAAAAAACGCGGAATACAAGCTATTTCAAAAACATGATCTACCAATGTAAAATGGAAGTATGAGTACGAGACATGAGCTGACAGACGAACAATGGGCTGTGATTGAACCCCTTCTTCCCAAACCCAAACCGGGACCCGGACGTTCGCCCTCCGATCCGAGAAAAACCCTGAACGGAATTCTGTACGTGCTAAAAACGGGTTGTACTTGGGCGGACATGCCCCGGCAATATGGTTCTCCCACCACCTGTTGGCGGCGATTGAAGCAATGGTCGGAAGACGGAACATGGGAGCGGATTTGGCGTGCGCTGTTGAGTCGAATGGATGCGGAAGAGAAAATCGAATGGGCTCAAGCTTTTCTTGACGGTCGATTTTTTCCTGCCAAAAAAGGGGAGACGGGATTGGAAAAACCAAGGTGGGCAAGGGAACCAAGGTCATGATGGTATCGGATGGAAACGGGGTGCCGATCGGTCTGTATCTGGACAGCGCCCAACATCATGAAATCCGGTTGGCGGAATCCACCCTGAAAACGGTTCGGGTACCGCAGGGGTACCGCCGGCGTTGGATCATTGAACGCTGCTTCGGGTGGATGAACAATTACCGTCGGTTGGTGGTTCGATATGACCGATATTTGCATATTTATAGAGCGTTTTGCCTGATTGCATTCATTATTTGGTGTGTCAACCGACGCATATCCGCCAACAACCGGTCCGCCATCCGCTCCTGGTAGCCCGGTCGGCCGGATCGGAGAATCGCTTCC
The DNA here is from genome assembly GCF_003001905.1 of Planifilum fimeticola. Classification (NCBI taxonomy): domain Bacteria; kingdom Bacillati; phylum Bacillota; class Bacilli; order Caryophanales; family Thermoactinomycetaceae; genus Planifilum; species Planifilum fimeticola. Next base: position 13,795 of record NZ_PVNE01000043.1, on the reverse strand, counting down.
TTCACCGGTTGCAGAGCGGGAGAGCGGACGCCCATCAACTGTTTCAGCCGGCGGGGGGAGAGGGGCTTGTCGGAGCGGCAGCAAAGGTAGTCGTCGACACTGTAACGCCACGGTAGCACCCGGTTCGGATGGCGCCGGAGGAGGCGATCGGCCATAAGGAGACCCTCCGGATCGAAATCACCGGAATAGCGGATGACCGCGCCTGCGGCGGCGAGGGCATCCAGCAGGAGGAGAGCGGCCAGTTTCGTCTGACCATGGGTGCAAATCAAAGGAGGGAGAAATGGATCCTCCCAACCGTCCAGCAGCGCGGAAAAGACACCGGAGTTTTCCACGACAAAGACGGGCGCACCGGGAAGCGGCTCCGGCTGATCCGTCCGCTCTTCCCCGCGATCCATGGAAAGAGACCACGGCCGATCCGCCCGCGTTTCCTCCTGGTTTCCGGGAAACGTTCCCGATTGTTCCGCCCACCCTTCCTGTTGATACCCAAAAAAAGGGCCCGACCGTCCCGCCTGTCCACCCTCCCCTGGAAAAATCGCCGCCGGACAGGCCCGTGCGACCCGGATCATTTCCCGCAGGGGGACGTTGAGAACGGAACGGGAGCGACAGGCGGCGTCAAATACGGAAAGAATTCTCCCCTGCCGGTCAAAGGCCAACAGGCCGGTGCAGGTGACGAAATTGGTCAAGTCGTCCCGGAGTAGACCGAAGAAGTGATACAGCTCCGTGAGAGCCTCCGCGGGGGAACCCTCCGGTTGAGCCTGGAGCTCTTCTTCTCCGGTATCCTCCGCCCGCAGGAGCGTCAGAGCGGCCATCAGGAGGCGCCCCCGCTCCGTATCCAGATCGAACCCGTGAGGATCGCCGGTGATCCGGGCGGCAAACAGGGGCAGCCGCTCCATCCGATCGGCGTCACGATCCCCCCTCCGCCGCTCCAGCTCCGTCAGGGCAGCCAAAACGTGCTCCATCTTTTCCTCCAAAGAACGGGGATCCCGATCGTATGCCCGGTGCACCCCGCGGGTTCCCGGCCGCTTCTCCCCGATGGCGTCCAGCCAACGCCGGCAGTAGGAAGCGGGAAACCGTTCTCGCAGACCGTCGAAGAAGGCCCGTTTCCGCGCCTCTTCCCGTTCCCTCCTTTCCTTGTCGGGAATGAGGGGCTCCCCTGCCACCCCCTCTAGGACAGCCGCCAGGGGAAGGCCGGCAAACCGGGTCTCCTCCAGCGCCCGGGCGAACCGCTCCAGGGAAATGACGGCCGTCCGCCGACCTTCGAAATTGGCACCGAGGAAGGTGGAGAAGACCTCCCGCTCCTCCGGCATCAGATCCCGGATCTTCACCGACCCGCCCACCCGTCCCAGAGCGCGATATTTTTGGATCATCAGCGTAATCAGACGGCGAAACCCCTTTTCGTTCCGGAAAAAAGCGACCGCCTCCCGAAGGCGGTCCCCATCCCAAGAGGGATCATCCCCGCCCGGAGCCGTCCGTTCCGCCTCTCGGCCGGCAAAATCGTTCCGTTCCTCCACAGTCATCACCGATTCCTCTTTCGTTTACATTCTGGATGAACGTGAAAGGGTGGAGAGCGTACCGCGGGCTTAATCGGAGCCGTGCTTTCCAGACTCTCGCCTATGCGGGGCGGCGACGCGAATGATTCGCCCTCCATCTCATCGGTTTTCTCACGGATCCCTTTCAATCCGGTAAAAACCGCCGATCGGACGCCGGAGAGGGTACCGCGACCCTTCGTTGCGACGGCAAAGGCATTCCACGGTACTTCTCCTCCTCCGATCATCGTTTTTCACCAGTCTGTTCCTTCCCCTCCCATCTGAAACAGCAAAAAACAGAACCGCCGTCCCTACAGGAAAAGGTGTCTCCCATCCCAAATGCCTTCATCCATGGCGATGGAAGGGAAAAAAGGGGCCTTGAGTACTTTTCCTGTTCAACGATCCGGAGCGGCACAACCCCCGCCGGTTCCCGATCGGGACTCATTCACCCGTACTTACGGTCGGGATACGGTGGACAACTTGGCGCTAGAGGGCTCCCCGTCCCCTACCGTCCTCCCTCCGCCCCCGCCGCCGCTGCCTCCGCATCCGCCTGCAGGAACCGCTCTTTCCCGTTCCACCGGTAGCGGATCACGGTGACGCAGGGGGCGTTTTTCGGCCGGACCAGTTCACAGATCGACAGGCTGGAAACGGTGTCGTAGTCGCCCCACAGCGCCTGGGAATTCATGATGTAATCGAAATCCAGCTCTTCCAGCAGGTCGAACATATCGCGGATGTTGTTTTCGTCCACGCCGGCGAAGGCCTCGTCCAGGGAAATGATCCGCGGTGCGTCGGGACGCGCCTCGGCGTAGCGGGAATGGGCGGCGGAAAAGAGGGGGATGTACATGGCCATCGCCTTTTCGCCGCCGCTGAAGGTATAAAAGACATGATTGGTCAACTCCCGGCGCGGCTCCCCCTCCCGGCGGCAATACAGGGTGAAGGAAAACCAGCGGCGATAATCCAGGATTTCCTTGATCAGCCGATGAAAGTTCTCCCCCTCCTCCTGCATCGCCTTGGCCCGCGCGATCTTGGTTCGGAAGTGGGTGGCGATCCGGGTGATGTCGCTCTCCTTCATCACCCGGGGATCCCGCATCAGCAGTTCCACCAGTTCCCGGGTGTCCAGCTCGTCCTCGTGTTCGGCGGGACGCGGTTTCCACCGGATGGAGAAAGTCAGCCCGCTGGAGGTGTCCCGCGCTTCCATCAGACGGTTCATCTCCTCCACCCAGCGCTCCGCCCGGCGGATCCGCGCCCGGATGATCTTCCCCACGTTGTTCAGGATGATCTCCTCAAACAACTCCCGGTCCTTCTCCGCCAAAATCTGCTCCTTCCGGTGGATTGCCTCTTCCACCCGGGCTCTGACGGCGTACGGGCTGACCCGCGCCCCTTCATACTCCATACTGAGCAGGAGGCGGCGGGTTTTCGTCCTGAGCTCCTCCCATCGGAGCCGCCAGGAGTCGCCCACGGCCTCCTCCCCGGTGCCGTCCGGTTCTTCCGGGACCTCCACATCCTCAAAAAGGGTCTGTTGGGTGAGGCGATACTCCACCAGTGCGGCCTGCTCCTGATGGAACAGGCGGTTCAGCCCCTCCGCCGCCTTGTCCCGTTCGGGAGCGCCCTCCCTTTTCCACCTAGCCAAAACCGCCCGGGCACGGTCAGCGGTCGGCGCCTCCCCGTCGCTCCCTTCCATTTCCGCCTCCGACCGGGGAACAAAGGAGCGCTGCAGGCGATCTTCCTCCCGGAAAACCTCCGTCCAGCTGGCGAGCAGCCGGTCCGCACGGCGTTCCTCTTCCTCGCACCGGATCAGCTCCCGCTCCCGCTCCGCCTGTTTCGCCTTCAGCTTCTCCGTGTCGCGGATCAGGGTCTCCTCCTCCCGGGGAAGCTCCCGCAGACGGCGTTCCACCCCGGCGATCCGCGCGCGGATCGCTTCGGCTCCCATCGCTTCGAGCCGCTGATTCACCTGCTCCAAACGCAGACGTGCTGTTTCTAGCTCATCGCAAATGAAGCGGAGCTCCCCCTTCAGTTCGTCCACATCGGCGATGACCTCTTCCCGGTTTAGCTCCAAAAGGGCCTGCCGGCGGCGGGAATCCTCCAGCTGTTCGTCGAGGCGCCGGACCTCACCCAGCCGGTCGCGGTAGGTTCGCATCCCTTCGACCGCCGCGGCATAGGCCGACTCCTTCGCCGGCAGATCGATTCCCTGGGCCTGTTCCCGCAGGAGGGCCTTCACCCGCTGCCAACGGGCGTGGGCCTCCTTCAGCTTTTCGTTTCGCTTTTCCACCTCCCGCTCGGCGGCGGCCGCCTCGCGGCGGGCTCGATCCCACTCGGAGAAAGCGTCCCGGATGCCTTTGTCGTCGGGGAACCGGCGGTACTCCTTCTCCAGGCGCTCCAAACGGGCCGCGTGCTCCCGGCGCCGCTCCGCCCATTCGTCCCGCTCCCGCAGGAGCCGGTCCCGCTCCGCCTCCAGCCGGGCAATCTCCCGCAACCGGTACTGCCGGCGGGCTTCCTTCCCGATGTAGACGGCTTGCGCCTCCCGGGGCGCGTGGCCGCGGATCGGGCCGATCCGGTAAGTGCCGTCGGGGAGAACCGCCGTCTCTTCTTCGGACCCTTCCCCGATCCGGATGCTGCGCAGCACCCGGTCGACATCTTCCGCCGGCACCGGCATCCCTTCCCCCTCCACCGGGTACAGGTAGTCGGCCAGGGTGGGCGCCAACAGGTGCGGAGCCGGCTTCAACACCCGATCGTGGCGTACCGCCTCCCCGCCGGCCTCCAGCATCGCGGAGGGAACGATCAGCGCGTCCAGAATGCCCATCTGCATCAAGGCCGACTCGATCCGTTCCCGCTCGGCGGCGGAAACGGCGTCGCGAAATTCCACCGCCGCGTAGAAGGGGACGAAGGGGATCCCCCGTTCCCGGAGCTCCCGCCGGACCTGCTCCGTGTCCGGATGGCGGGGCGGCTCCGGATCCTTTTTCGCCCGCCACTCTTCAATCGCCTGCTCGACGCCCTTCATTTCCGCTTCCAGTTGTCCGATCCGGTGGTCGAGGCGGAACATCTCCTCTCGAATGGACCGCCGGACCTCTTCGACGGCCGCCGTCAGCGACTCCCGGAGCTGTTCCCGATCCATCTGTTCCGGAAAGTCGGCCACCCGGCGGGACAGAAGGCGCAGGGCTTCCTCATCCAATCGGAGTTCTCGATTTTCCACGTTCCACCGGTAAACGGCGGCGATCCAACCGGCCCGTTCCTCCTCCAACAGCTCCGCCCACTTCTTTTCCTCCACCCGGGAAAGATCCCACTGCCGGCGGGCTTCTCCCAGCTCCGCCTCCGCCTCCGCGTAGCGCTCCTTCATCCGGGATTCCTCCCGAAGGATGGTCAGCACCCGGTTCAGCCGCTCGTCGTGCTGACGGGCCTCCCGTTCCCACAGGCAGAAGGAGAAGGGCTTCCCGGTGTTTCGGCGGTAATCGGCCGTCGACAGCAAGTGGGCTGCAAAGGCGGCCTCCTCCGCCAGGGCGTCCATCTCCTCCAACCGCTCCCCGATCTCCTTCCGGAGGCGGTGCCGATTCTCTTCCTCCCGGCGGATCTGCTCGTCCAATTCGCGCTCCTTCCGCTCCTTCTGCTTCAGGAGCTCCTCCTTGTGCCGCCGCGTTCGCTCCCGGTCCTTCAGCTTTTGTTCCAGCTCCGCCTTTTCCTTTTCCGCCCGGAAGACGTCGTGCCGCATCAGCGCATCCCGTTCCGCGGCAAGCACCTTTCCCTCCCGCTTGGTTTCCTCCAGGCGCCGCTCCAGCTCGGCCAGCCGCTCCGCCCCTTCCGCCATTTCCCGCCGGAGGCGTTCCTTCTCCCGCTTCAAACGGGCGGCCAAGTCCGCCGCCCGGATCCACCCTTCCGCCTTTTCCGCCAGTACCGCGCGATTGTACTGGTCATACTGCCTGCACAGGCGGTCGAGGGAGCGCCGCTCCCGCACCAGTTGGTCCAGCTCGCTCCGGATCTGGTCCATCGCCTCGATCGTGTCCGACAGCGGGCGCAACTCTTCATCAGTCAGCGGGGGAAGGGACTCGTGCAGGATTTCGTAGATGACGGTCGGCTTGAAATCCTTGGACAATTTCGGGCTGCGCAGCTGGATCAGGAGCTTGATCAGGTCTTCGAAGGCTTCCAGGGTGTGAAAGCCGAACAGGTGGCGGTTGACCAGTTCCATGTACTCCCGCTGGCTCTGCACCACTGCGCCGCCGTCCCCGATACGCGCCTCCAGTTCCCACCGGGTCAGGGGGATCTTCTGGATGCCCCCGGATCCGTCCGGCTCCGTCTTGTACAGGAAAAAATCTTCGCCGATCCGCCGCCCGTCCGTTACGAGAAAGCCCCAGAACTGGAGAGGGCCGTTCCGGCGGATCCGGATCCCGATCCCGGTGGTCAGGGTTTGCTCCGTTCCCCTGCGCCGGTACTCCAGGTAGAGGTATCCGGTTCGCTCATCCCGGTCGACCACCCCCTTTTCCCCAAGGAGGTAATCCTCGATCCGCCGTGCCCGGGAACCGAAGGGATCGAGCCGGTCCGGGCTCTTTTTCCCGTCCAGCAGAAGGGGAATCAGGCTCTGCATGGTGACCGACTTCCCCGAACCGTTGGTTCCGCGGAGGAGGAGCTTTCCATCTGAAAAGGGGAAAATTTCCTCATCATAATACCAAAAATTAAAAATTCCCGCCCGGTTGAGCCGCCAGCGCCCGTTCACGACCGTTCCTCCCTTTCTTTTTTTATATCCCTGCCCGCCGGATCGAAGTCCGCCGGGTACTTCCCCGCCAGCCGACCGAGGAGGGGGTAAAGCCGGATCATCCCCGACTCCGGGTCGACGGTAGCCATCTTCCACTCCTTCAACAGGGCCAAAAGTTCTGCCGCCGTCTGCTTCACCAAGGCGGTCCGGTACTGCTTGCTCCAACCGGCGCCCCGGGATTCCTTCAGGGCAGCCACCCACTGCTCCCATTCCACCGGGGTGAGGCGGATCGTCCCGTCGGCCTCCACCCTCACCTCCCCCGCCGCCAGCCGGCGACGCGTTTCCTCCCCCATTTGCAGGGCGATGTCACAGATCGCCCGGCTGTCGGGAAACAGCGTGAGGCGCGCCCGGGCCTCCGGAGCGGACAACAGGGCGGTATTCCGGTAGATCTCCAGGCGGAAGCCAAGGTATTCGGCGAAATCCTCCTCCAGCCGGTGGCGAAAACGGAGCAAATAGAGGAAGTCCGCCTCCTCCATCTCCTCCCGGTACACCGCCGGGGAGAGAAGCAATTGCCGATACACCCGGTGGCGCCGCCGGAGGGAGGAGTCCTCCTCCGCCGCTGCTTCCGCCTGCAGGATCGCTTCCCCCGACGAAAACCTAGTCAAATCCTTCGGAAACGTCCGCATGAAATAACGGGCCGCCACGGGCACTTCGTACAACACCTCCGCCTGCTCGTTCTGCTGAAAGGCGGCCGTATCCCCATCCACCTCGGTCAAGATGCCCAGCCGGACTGCCGTTTTCACCACACGGACCAATGATTTGCGGTGTTCATAATTTTCCCAATCCATCGGGAACTCCCCGGGGTACAGGACTTTCAGCTCCTCGCAGAGGGCGGACAAAAGAAACGGTTCGTCGACGGCCACGTTTTCCATGTGGGCCAGCAGGCAGCAGAACATCGCGTAATCCCGGGGATGCTCAAACGTCTCCATGCCCATCCAGGGTTCCGGTCGGGCCGGGATCTTTTCCAATTTGGCGAAATGCCGGTGGACGATCAGGCGGTAGCCCAGCTTGTCTCGGACAAATCGCTTCAGTGCCGCTTCCCGGTCTCGGATCATGGCGTATTCCTCCGGCTGCCGGTCCCGCAGGATCCAGAAGTTTTCCAGGAGAATACCCAAGGCTTCCCGCGCTTTTTCGTCAAAGGCAGCATCGCGAGACACAGGAACCCCCCTCCATTAATCGAAATGAAAGACGATGTCCGGCATCTCCAGCACTCCGTCCTCCGCCCGGAGCCGGATGATCCGGTTGCTGGCCACCTCCAGGCGAAAAGGACGGCCGGTCTCCGTCTTGCCGATCCGCTCCGGATGGGCCATTGATTTGGCGATCCAAGAGAGCAGGGTTTTGCGCACCACCGGTTTCACCGGGGGCAGCTCCCGCAGGGCGATCCGGTCCTGCCGGATCAGTTCCGCGAGCAATAGCTGTTCTTCTTCCTTCCGCCGGAGGTAGGTTTCCCTCACCGCCCGTTTCCGCGCGGTGTGGTCGTCAGCGGCATTCGGCTTCACCCGTTCCCGGTAGGCGGTAATCCGGGGTTTGAGAATCACGGGGGCGGGAGGTGCCTCCCATACCTCCACATCCAAGGATTCCGTCCCTTTCGGCTCCTCCACCTTGAGATGGCGGGTGCGGAAGACGCCGAAGACGCAGGCGGACAACTTGTGTGCCTCGTCGAGGGTTTCCAGGGAGGCAAACCACTTCGCCAGATGGAGGTAATCCGCCCGCCGGCTGCGCATGTGATGGACCGTCTCCCCCAGCCGTTGGGCGAACCGCGTGATTTTGCGGATCGTCTCGTTGGTGGTGTTCTGGAGGTAAACCAGTTCCGCCTCCTGTCCCCCGTCCCCGAAAAACCAGCGCTTCAGGTCCTCCCACTCGCCGATTCGGCGCTCCACCAGTTCCTCCCTGACGGGGCGCTCCTCCAGGCGGGGGATGGACAGCTCGTAATCGGCCAGCCGTTCCGCCAGCCGCCGGACGAAATCCGCATCCGTCTCCTCCAGCAATCCTTCGATGCGGTAAGAGGTGCGCTGGAGGCTGATCATGAAATCCCGCAGGTAACGGATCACCACCTCTTTGAAGGCGAAAAAGGCTTCCTCTTTCATCCGCTCCTCCACTTTTTCGCTCTGCAGGTGGGCGATGTAGTCCATCGCATTGCGGGTCAGTTCATGGAAATCATTCGCCACGTCCTGCCACAGCCGGTAGATCCGCTCATCGGACCAGTGAAAAACGCGGTGTTCCCCTTCGTCGTCCCGTTCGGTCAACGTAAGGAGCGACTGTAGCAGCCGGTCGAACAGCGTCCGCTCCAGGGAGCCGCCGTATCCGTCCCCCATCTTCTCCAGCGCCATCACCATCCGCTCCAGCTCCACCGTGTAGGGGGTGAGCTGGTATCGGAACTTCCGCTTCTTAAACTCCTCGATGGTCTGGATCCGTCCGGTATCCTGCCGTGGGACCAGGTTGTTCCACTCCACCAGTTGGCTGAGATCCTGTTGCAACTGCTCCTCGGTGTAATCGCGGAAGTGGGGAAAGCGCTTCAAATGGCGTAACACCTCCTCGGGCAGCAGAAAGTGCTGCATCCGCTCGTACCGCTGGTAGAAAAAGCGCAGGATCGCCCGGTACCGCCAAGCGTTCCCCGCCGTGAGATAGGAAGCTTCCTTCACAGGTTTGAACACCCGTTCGTCCATCGGAACCGCCTCCTGTCCATCCGTGTCGTTTATGGTCCCCTTATAGCAAAATAAGGAACGGAGGGTCCGATCAATGAAGGATTTTTCACTGGACAGACCGGTGAATCGCCGGTGTCCCGTACCGTCGGCTCAACGCGAAAAAGGCGACGAAGCGTCGGATCGAATCTGTATCGGACGGCACTTTTTTGTACTGTTTTTGATATTTCTGGATCAGCCGGTCCGCTTCAAGATAAAAATGTAGGGAAAAGCCCGATGACATATTAAACCCCCTGTACGGAACGACCCGCGTGAACAGCAGGGTTCCCGGTTCAGCCGTCCGGCTGTAGTGGATGTCTAGCAAGGGAATCAATCCCCCATTGAGCAAATCTTCGAGGATCAGGGTCGATTCCTCCCTGCGGAACCCGGCGACCATAAACAACGAGGTGTAGGCAGCGAGGAAAGCCTCCGTCAATTGTTTCTCGATCCACTCCATTTGCGGATGATCCCGTCGGTATTGTTCCACTGCCGTTGGACCGTCCATATACGGCTCGTGCAGCAGAAAATCGAAAAACGCGGGTTCCTCCTCCTCCGAAATATGCAAATAGTTTCCCGACAATACTCCCAGGAGTCGCCCCGCCGTTTCCAACTGTTCCCTCATAACGTACTGTTCCAACATTCGGTTGTTCAGCTCCATGCCGACGCGCCGGACCTGTTTGTACTTTTCCAGGATATACATGTCGATTCCCCCGCTTTCGTACATTCACCCCTTATACAACCGAATCCCCTTCTGCAGCAGGTATTCATCCACATGGCGCTCGAAGGTGCGGAGAAACTTCCGGGTGTTTCCCACTTTGTTCTTCGTTAGCTCCCGGTCGTAGAACAGCACCCGAATCTTGCCGTCTTCCATCTCCTGCACCGACTCTGCTCCCAGACGATCCTGCAGGTAGTCGATCACCCACTCCCGGGGGACATGGGCTTCAAATTCTTCTACTAGACGGATCACTTCTTCTTTCGTCTTTTTTGTCTCAACTGTATCTTCTACCCGTTCATACAAGGGTTCCGGTCGGTACAAATAAGCCGGTTTGCCCATATAAGCATTTCGATCTCCATCAATCATCCACAGCTCTTCAAGGCTAGGTAATCCGGCCACGTCAGTAAATAGATTCAACAAAGCCTGTGTTCGTTGAACATTAATTTCTGCATCTTCCGTTTGAAAAAACTTGAGATTATCGTAATCTTCAACTCTCAGTAATGTGTCATTGACGCATAACCGATTAACATAGATCTCTTCTTCTACAGTAGGATTAAAAAATGTAACATAATATAATTCATACCAATCTCTGTCATTTAATACTTCATTTCGAACCTCATCAATGGAATCCAAGTTTCTAAGAGCTTCATCATCGTTAAATGCATATCCATCTAAACGACGAACCTTTCCCCAATGCCTCATCAAGACTTCCGTTACATTCAGACCCACTTCCATGTAGTCTTCCTTCAAATACGCCCCCCAGTAAGTAAACATCAACCAACGATCAATTTCTTCCGACATCCACTTTCCCTCCTACCAGTCAATCTTCCGTATGGTGACTTTAATGTTCAAATGCTCTTCAAAAACCTTCCGCATCGTCTCAAGCGCCTCATCCGGCGCCCGCTTCGGCACTTTCAGCATGTAAAGCACATCCGAATCCGCGCGCGTGATTCCATACTCTTTGGCCTTGGGAATCTGATCCAGATGCTGCAGGAGATAATTAACAGACCTCTGATGTTTGGCAAATTGGATGTAACGCATCTGTCTTTTATCGCTTTCTGCAGGAATACCTTCAAAAAGAAACTTTCTCAGATCATTTTTCGCCAAATCCGCCAGCCGCTCAAAATCCCTTTTGGACCACATTTTCGCTTCCTCGACGATAGTGATCCGCCCGTCTTCCACAACGATATTATCCGGCATTCCAAAAGTTCTTCTTCTCGAGGGATCCTCTTTGTAAGCCGCATCGCGCACCGTACTAAACAGGCTTTTAGTTTTACTCACTCCCAGACTATTGGGCAGCAAATCCGCTTCTTCAAACCGTTGCCAAGCGGTTTTATCCTTCGCAAACTGAACCGTCCTCTTGATCGCCCCGCCCCCGAGGCGGTAGAATACGGCGCTCAATAGCGTCGATGCCGCCGCATGCAGCCTCTGCTCCGGTAAGCCGGGACCAGTAATCCTACCAAGTATGTATTAGGCCAAAACGAAAGCTCGTCGACCTCCGGGAGCATCTCGCGGAGATCGACGAGACTGACCTGTTTCAGGACCTGTCACCCTTATACAACCGAATCCCCTTCTGCAGCAGGTATTCATCCACATGCCGCTCGAAGGTGCGGAGGAATTTCCGGGTTTTTCCCACTTTGTTCTTCATTAGCTCCCGGTCGTAGAACAACACCCGGATCTTGCCGCCTTCCATCTCCTGTACCGACTCCGCTCCCAGACGGTCCTGCAGGTAGTCGATCACCCACTCCCGGGGAACGTGGGCTTCAAATTCTTCTACCAGACGGGTAACTTCCTCTTTTGCATCGAGAGTATATAATCCCCCCTCCACTCGTTCGTACAAGGGCTCCGGACGGTAGAGATAGGCTGGTTTCCCCATAAACGCTCTGCGATCATCAATCATCCACAGCTCCTCAAGAGCTGGATGGCCAGCCACATCCGTAAAAATATCCAACAATGCCTGGGTTCGCCATGCATTGATTTCTTTATCCTCCGTTTGATAAACTTTGAGTCCATCATACTCTTCAAAAAGCATATACGCATCGGATATAACCAAGCGGTTTACATAAATCTCTTTCGTAACAGACGGATTGAAAAATGTGACTTCATAATATCTATACCGATCCCTGTTATTCAGTACTTCCTTTTGAATTGAATCAAAGGAATCAATATTTTCCAGAACTGTATTTTTTCTTCCTTCCAATTGACAAGCCTCCAAATGTTTCATCAGGATCTCCGTCACATCCAGACCAACCTCTATATAATCTCCCTTCAAGTATGAGCCCCAATGAGTGAACATTAACCAGCGCTCAATGTCTTCAGCCATTTCGTTTCCCTCCCCATTCGATCTTCCGAATCTCCACTTTTATGTTCAATTCTTCTTCAAAAACCCTCCGCATCAACCCCAGCTCCTCATCCGGCGCCCATTTCGGCACTTTCAGCATATAAACCACCCCTGAGGCGGTGGAAGGCGCGTCGATGCCGCCGCATGCAGCCGCCGTTCCGTTAAGCCAGAACCAGTAATCCTACCAAGTATGTATTAGGTCAAAACGAAAGCTCGTCGACCTCCGGGGACATCTCGCGGAGATCGACGAGACTCAACACCTGTCCTTGTTTTCTTCTTTTCAACCCTTGGCAAATGGAAACTTTAAGAGTGGTTATTCATCAATGATTCCGAAACATCCGCACCCACTGTTGCACCTCCGGATCTGAAGATTTTTCCCAACGATCATACAAGGCCTTTCCGCCATCGGGCAAAAACCTTGCAGCACTGACGGCCTCAAAGCGGGGATCAGGCTGTTGGGGAGGAAGATTGAAAAACCATTCCAACCCTTCGTGATCCACTTTACCCATGGCAACCAGCGGCCTTAAGCACAGGGATGCCTGAAAAACAGGATACTCAAGCTCTTTTGAGTCAAGTGCCGCTTGCATTGCCGATAATATGTCGTCAGCCAATGTCTGAAAATGAAGTGTGTGCGGTCTTTCTTTTCTGGGTGTTAACATGCGTGTGAACGACCCTTCAAGAAAAGCATGTTTCCCATAAATTTCAGGGGAAAGAAACCGTCGAATCAGGGGCTTTTGAATCTCCCAATCATCTATGGGGCGCACAACTCGGAACGCCAGTTCTTCATAGGCACAATCCTCTCCCCACAACCGATGAGGAAAAAGAGCAGGGCCCTCATCCAAGAGTTGGGAATCAAGCAGCGATTGACATGCTTCCAAACCAACCGGTTCATACCATTCCAACAACGTCAAAGTGGAATAAAACCGGATCTCACGGCTTCCATTATACGCCAAGTGAATAACCCCTCTTAAACGCTGTGGGGAAATTTGCTCCATGTCCCAAACTTGATCTATTCCGACATAATTTCCGTCGTCATCGCATTCCAACAGTTTGTATGCCTCCGGAAAGGATTCAAACATTTTTGTCACCGCCTTAATGGTCAGTTCAAATTTTCAGGTCCTGATATAAAGCGATTAGGCACAATTCCCTTGATCAAAATTTCCTTATCACGCCTTGTGTTTTCAATAGCATTCTCCAGTTTTATTATACTTTCTATCAGTTTATCATACCTTCTTTTTGAATAATTCTCTCTTTGAATCAATTGATTCAGTTCCTGTTTCTTCATTTCTAAGCTTTGTTTTAGTTCCTGAATAATCCGATCTTGTCCAATAATTTCTGCTTGTACTTCTCCTTTAGAAATCGCTTCTTGAAGTTTATCCAAATCAATTTGAATTCGTTGCTTTCCATATCGTTTTGATATTCCTTGTTCAGACGTCGTCGATATATAGGGGGAATCATGTTTATTGATGTTAAGGATATGTTCTGTAATACTTGCCCGACCATTTGGATTAGCCGGAATGAGATTTCCCATTTCATCTAGATGTGCCTTGGGAATTTCCGTTTTTCCGCTTTGACTGGGACGAGTCTTACTGTAAAAATCATTATCTGCACGAAAAACACTATTGTAATGCCTTTTCGCAAACCGGACCGTCCTCTTGATCGCCCCCCCGAGGCGGTGGAAGGCGGCGCTCAAAAGCGTCGATGCCGCCGCTTGCAGCCGCTGTTCCGGGGTAAGCCGGGACCATTGGTCCCACCAGGTCCGGGTCTCCGCCAGGGGATTGCGGAGAAAAC
>NZ_PVNE01000042.1 GCF_003001905.1 Planifilum fimeticola | reverse complement strand
TCAGTTCTTCCAGATTGATATATTGAAACATCGCCATTTGGTTGCTCTTTTTTCCAAGCATCGAATCGTTCCTTTCGTTACAACTTTGAACCTCTAAATCCCTTCGACATTCAATCCCGTATTCCCGCCAATATCGATGCTTTTTTCACAACGCTTCTAGTACTATAGTTGAAAATAGTTAATTTATTGTATAAACTCCTGAAGTGATAAGAAAGATTCGGGAGGAATTCTAATGACTCCGCTAACTCCGCAATATCTCCGTAAAACGCTCCATCCACCGGACAACGAATATCTGATTGGGCAAAGTCTTTTGAAACCTTGCCCGAACGAATCGGGAGGGGATCCTTCCAGATATTTACTTCATTCAAATGCAGCCGGGACTGTTATTCCCCTGAAGTTTTGGAAGCGCAGCTCCTGGAAATAGTCATTTGGCAACAAGTTGTTCCGTTGATTCATGTCTGGGCTTGGTCGTACTGGCGCAGACGGCATCAAGCCACCGCTCAGTTTCATCTCTACCGTAAGCGATTGCTTTCTACATAATTACAACTGTGTACTAGTGAGAATTAGGAGGTGTCCTCCCCTGATTCGCCTTCCCAACCCAATTTCAAATGTCATCCGTGCTCGTGACATTTTACGAGACGTTATCATTCAAGCATTCGAAGAGGCAGGGTGGCCAGAGGACGGTCTCGATCACGACGACTTTGGAATAAGAGCGACAGAGCAAGGCCATGTTACGTCTAAAGGACAAATAGGTCGTAAGGCAAAGGAACTGAGCTACAATGCAGACCGATCACTAGATTCCGTTTTCAACCAGATGAAGATGATTACCGAGTTGTTCCGCATCTTGGGCTGGTTAATGCCTGTGCCAGACTCTCGGAGCCGATTTCTGGTGACTCCACTGGGAAGACAAGTTAGCAAATTCACCGGGGCGACATTCGATACCATCAAAAGCCGGAGCAGGGTTATCAGTGAGCATGAGTTACTTCGTTCATCTCTGCTGAACGTTTGCTTTCCACATCCTCACACGAACGCTAACTATGGGTACTCGCAACGGACATTCCTGTTAATCCTTCGAGTTGCAGAAGCCGTTGGAGGCTATCTTACCAGGGAAGAAATGATGCTGACAGCCCTAGAGGTTTCCAATGACCGTAGTGCCAAGGCCGTCAAGATATGTACCGACAAGATAAAGGCGTGGCGAACTGGTCAAGCATCCTTTGAGAGCGCCATGGATGCTTTCTTGCGTTCCAATTCCAAAGCCGATGGCACCCCTGTTCAGTTCTCGAGCTTGGCTAACTATACTCGGTTCACCTTGGCTGTCATTCGGGATGTAGGATGGTTCGAGGTTAAAACGGCCAAGGAACTACCCCACAACGTAAGACAGGAATACGTGACCGAGCTTGGTCCATCCAAGGCTCGACATGTTCAAGTGAACACTCTCACGAATGCAGGACGAGAGGAATTAACCCGAGTATCGACTCTGAAAGATATTCGTTGGCAGGATCTGCAGGGAGCCGATGAAAAAGACCTTGCCTGGCTAGTTGTACTTTTCATGGCATCCAAGGCCTGTCGCGAAATCGATGCTACATTAGCAGCCAAACTTGATCGTGGCGCATCAGTGTTAAGGAATCTCGGAGTCAAGGTTGACACTGTTCGTTCTGGCAAGTTGAAGCCGCTGCCGATCCTGTTTGAACCCAGTCAGCAATTACCTTCAAGAGTTCTACTTCATGCAGAGAAGTTGGTCCGTTAGGAGGTAACAAAGATGAGTCTAGACGATTTGTTCAGCCCAGTAGGACATGAAGATGAGGACACAACGTATCGAGTTCCGAAAAAAAAACTGTGGCCACCCAAGGCAATTACTCGTACCCTCAGCCAGCCTGCTACTTTACTCCTGGCGGACGGGAGCGAAGTAGAGGCAGCTTGCCTTAAATGTCACCCCGCTCCCTGTATTGAATACCTCCCCCATGAATCGAAGGTAGATGAAAAGGGGGTGCCCAACAATAAACCTACTCAGGTATGCCCTACCAACACTATTAGATATGGTGACAACAACTCCCCAAAGATTGATATGGACATATGTGTTCACTGTCAACTCTGCATTATTCGGTGCCCCGTTGGTGCGCTTTACTGGAACGACCAGAATGAAATCGAATATGATTCAGCGACACCCAGTTGGACAAAGGAGCTTAACGGAACACGTATGGAAGCCAAGGCGGCAACAGTTGAATGGCAAGAGACACTCAGTAAAACGCCCACTGTTTGGTCTGTTGATCCGGACCAGATTGTCCATGAGATTGCCTTGTTCCAGAAGAAGATTATCGATCCCAATATCGTATCCCCCGCTGGTCTAAAACAGGAGCACTATTACCCTCTAGTTAGGAATTTCTTCAGAGCATTGGGAACCAAGGCTGCTATCGGGAAAACCGGTGACACCCAATGGCGGTTCGACGGCATTGTGCTCAACCCTTGGGTTATGCCCATTGAGATTAAGGCACCCTCCGAAATACGTCGTATTGAACCTGGGGCTGCTCGCCAAGCTGTGGAAAATGCAGCTCTGATTGAATCCCGCTTCCAATTGGCCGTTAACCCACCGAGCATCGTTGTGGGGTACGAACTCCCGAATGAACGAAGTGCAGTGCAGAATTCCTGTGTGCATGTTCAAGAGGCATTCGGTGTCTCCGTGGGGTTATATACGACCGGCGTTTTGCTATATCTAATTCTTCGAGGACTCGAGTACAACTTTCACCTTAATGAGGACTTAGAGAACCTCTTCCGCTCAACTCTTGGTTCATGTGACGAAAGCGATCTAAAAGCTTTTTGGGCCGAGTACATGAAAAAGAGACTTGAGATTGTAGTACTCGGGAAATCGGCAGAAAAGGCAGGGCAACTTGCTCAATTCTTTCCACAAGGAAAGCTCCCTGCCCAATTCACCGTTGATGAACTCGTCGAACGGTGGAAAGGGGAAATTACTCTACTAGACCAACTTTCTACTACTCTGTTCCCAAGCAAGTAAGCAAAGGGACGTCAGTCGCACAAAACGCCACTGGTGTCTTTTCCATGTTCCAGAGGGTTGACTGATTGGCTCTGATGATCGACGGAGTCGTCTCAACCACATACCGCACCTTTTCCGACACTTCTGCAAGTTGTCCTTCCACTCGTTCCAGCCGGGACTCAATGCTGTCCAAGCGGCGGTGGATCTCTTCGAAATCCTTTTTCAAACTATGCCGGACCACCTCTACCAGTTCCACCGCAAATTCTTTGTTCAGATTCATGCTCACATCCTAAGTGGATGCCCCCGAATTCATTCAGGGGAGGATGTCACAACACCTAGAAACCTCTATCTTATAAATGCAGAGAAATCGGATGCTAATGCATCCATCAACCACTGTGGATGCATAGGAAGCATATCGACAGGAAGTTCCGCTGGATTAAAGAATCTGACTTCTGCGGATTCTTGGCGATCAGCTCGTACGGCCGCCATCCACACGACAGAGGAAACACAAAGTTATAAACTGAACTGGGCTAACCTGCGGCTTCAAGCCACCGTCCCGCGACGGGATGCCCCCCAATTGATTGGGGGGAGGATGTCACAAAACACTTCAACCCGCAAGGGAAGGGGAGGGACCTCAAATGGTACGATGGATGGCCCCACATGTGAATATGGCGGCAGTATTAAGGAATCTGTTGGCGCAACCCGGTCGCTGCAATATAGCAATAGCTATTGCTATGGATGAGACGGGTTGCCTTACAGCCTCGAGTTGTACGAGCAGGCGCTGCAATGTAGCCATAGCTTTCGCTATGGATGAGACCACCTTCACAATACCGCATCAATATTGGTGTTTCAATCTGTTTTGCGCGAATCTCGAGTGATCCTGCTAACAAGAGTCTATTGTTTGTGCCTGTGAAGATATTATTTAAAAAGACCGCAGGGTTTTTCGAGTTGTGCGAACCCCGTGGCATAACCGGCGGTACTCGGGGTTTCCAGGGAGGAAATTCCGTTTCGTACCGCAAACATACACGGCCCTTCTTCCGTCCCCCGCGTGTTCACCACTCCCTTCGGAAAACAGGTCCCATCCGGGGTTTTCGCTGTCTCCACTTACCCGTCGAGTTTATTCGGTTCCCTCACTTGTCCTGACTTTCAGCCCTTCCGTAGGTTGTGCACCACCGAGTAATATGGCCTCTATTGACTCCCGCCATGCCAGCCCCGTCCCGGCGGGGTTACGCTTCCTTTCCCTCCCTCCACCCGCCCCATTTACCGCCCTGCCCTTCGGCAGCAAGGACTATTTGTGTTGCGAACTCATCCAAGCAAGGACAGCCTCCTATGGGGTTCCTGTTCGTCGGGCCGGAGGTTTGCCGCCGGCTTCCTTCAGATCCCGCGTCGCCGCGGGTACCCTTGCCTTGAGCTAACGGCTACTGCTGCCTTCGCCGTTCGGGACTTTCACCCTATAGAGAGCGCCCATGCCGGGCGCACCAATAAAAAAACGGGGAGATTGGCTCCCCGTTACCCTGTGATTTGAAAGACAACATGACCGGATTCATCATCGAAGTCCTTTGACTTTAAAACCTCATCTGAAAACTGTTTCACGACTTCCGTGCTTTCAACCCCCAACAAGAGACTCAATACATGGAACTCCTTCTCTCGTTTCTTCGCATTAAACCTTTCAACAAAATCCTCCTTCAAATACGACTCCCCATCCGTCACAAACACCACGTCCGCCTGCTGAAAACGACTCTCCTCGATTACTCTTAACGCTTCTTCCAGCGGACGGTCAAAATACGTACCACCGGATAAGAATGTCTCCGCCAGGGTCACCATGTCCTTGGGGGTTATTTTCCCCTTCGGATAGCGGAAAGTGCGGGTACTTACGGAAAACAGGATCAGCGCAAAGTCCCGCTTCTGTTTCCGGGCAATTGACATCAGCGCAAGAGCGAAGCCTTTGGCTTGACTGTCCAATCCCGACATACTCCCGGATTGGTCAAGACAAAGGACAATCGGTCCTTTCCCCAACGTTTCCTTCCCCTTTTGCTCATACTGCATCGTCTGTCCTTCGGCAAAACGGCGCAGGAAATCCACTCTTGTGGCTGGATGGGAATACATTCCTAGTTCCATGGGCAACAAGCGTTCCACCTGATTGCCTAAGGTCACACCACTTCGGTCAACGGATTCCTGGTACTTGAAACGTTGCTTCTTCCGGGCAATCCGTTTAAACCGCCCGGCCCACTCCGCAATTTCCTTCAGTTTACGATTGTAAGTCATTTTCTCAGCCAGCGCGATCTGATCCCGAAGCGGAACTTTTTTCAGTTCGGCTTCCCCGCTCCCGGCAGTAATACCACCGACAAGTGATTTCAGATCGCTTTTTGTTTGTTTCGTTTCTTTTACCGCTTCCGCCATGGCTTGGCTGAAGTCTGACTTGCCATGCTGTCCCAAGGACTTTTGGAGTTCTTGTGCGACCTGTTCCATTTCCTGCTGAAGACTCCGCCGGATATCCTGCTCTCTAGCCCCTTCATCCTCACTCTCTGACTCCGATGCTTTCTCTTTCTGTTGTTGGAGTTGCTGTTGCAGCTTCCGGACCTCCTCCATCCGCTTTCTGAGTTCCTCGTTTCTCCGTTCCTGTTCGGCAAGCCAGTCATTGGTTTTCTCACCAAACTTGACTGTACCGATGGCTGACGAAAGGTCGTCGAGGCAAGTGAACTCACGGAAATTTTGAAAAGAGTCATCGTTCATGATCGTTTCCATGAGTTGCTTGTTTGCAGATAAATCCGTGTCCACTTCTTCCTTGATTTCAGGCCTCATTTTGTAAAGGGAGGCCCATATGTCCCCGAGCAGATCAGGGAATGTCGGCAAGCGTTGTTCACCCGCTTCATTCAATTTCTGTAACTGCTTGGACATGTTGAATATCTCATTGAAACGTCTTTTATCGAACGCATCCGTGTTTAAAACGGATTTGATTTTTCGATACACAGTCAGTCGCTCCTTTTAAAGGAAACATGCCAAAGAAGTTCCCCTTCTTTGGCATGTCAATTGAAGTTTGTTAGTAATTTACCTGTCGATTTTCTTCCTTACATTTTCACTAATTTCTTCCAAATCATATTCCCACGCAAAGTAAGTAACTCCGTCATTCCCTTTCACATGGTAGTACGGTTTTTCGTAAAACCATACATCCCAACTTACTATCGTTACGATTTGGGAGTGATTTCTGTAACGCACATATCGCGCCTTTTGTCCAGGCTTGAACCGAGCCTTTTCCAGCACCGCCAATATGCGTTCTGCGTCCTCACGTGTTGAAGCCCACATACGCTCATTAACGTGATTACGTACCCAGTCATTTTTCTCACTGTCCCAAATTCCCCAGCTACTATCGGTTTTCGACCATTTCTTTACGATGAGCATGATTGACTCCTCCCGGAAAGGCGGTCTCCTGCTCCCTGGTTTCAGACTCCCAAAATCGTCTCGGTTACAAACCGTTTCCTTTCCATAACCTTTTTAAGCAGGGGTAGAATTTCTGCTTTCCGGTCTGAATGCTCGGCAGAAAGCCGCTTCAACTGTGCTTCCAACGCTTTTAATTTCTGCGTCGCCTCAAGCCCGGCATCTGTCGAGCCATTCTCTCGAACAGCGGCCAAGATGTCAGTACTTTCAGCTTCAATCCGTTCCAGTTCCGTCGTAATCCGGTCTTGTGCGTTCTCCTTGACAATTCCGGACACGATTTCTTTCTGATCCACCGTTTCCCACAGGGCATGGGAAAGGATCAGGATGTCTTTCAACTCGACGGTCTGTCGTTGCTCAATCAATGCTTTTGCCTGCAACAGCCTCAAGGACTGTCGGAAACGTCGGTCAGAAGGCCGGATGCCTTCGTCCCGCAGTTTGCGGCGAATCGTTGCCAGCGTCTGGTAGACTTCATCCGGGATGTCTACCATGTCGGCATAAAATTGAAACTGTCGCAGTTCATCCAGCGTGATCGACGGCATAGCCTGATTCGCTCTGGTCCCTTTCAACATGGAGATAAAGCACTGGTCGTCCACGATGTAATCCACTTCACATCGGAGCAGAAAACGGTCGAACAAGGCTTCCAGTCCTTCGCCCTCTTCCGGGTATTCGTTGGACGCCCCCACAATCGTCATCAGAGGCGTCTGAACGGGTGTCCCATTGTTGTAAAATACCCTTTCGTTGATTAACGTCAGTAAGCTGTTCAAGATAGCAGAATTGCTTTTGAATATCTCATCAAGAAAAACAATGTGTGCTTCAGGCATTTTTCCTGCTGTATTTCGTTTATACACACCTTTCTCCAACTCTTTGAGGCTCAGCGGCCCGAACAGTTCCTCCGGCGTGCTGAACCGGGTCAGCAGCCATTGGAAGTAGTTTGCCCCCTGCACGATCTTTGCCAATTCCGCCGATAAAGCGGACTTGGCTGTTCCTGCCGGACCGATCAACAGTAAATGCTGACGGGCCAACAGGGCAATCAGCAGGGCTTCGACTTCACGCTCTCTTTCGAAAAACCTGGTGTTGAGAGCATTTTTGATTTCAATGATCTTTTGGAACATGCCGATCTCTCCCTTTTTTAAAATGTAAAAAGGCCAAGCATCTCCGAATTGCCGGAAATACTCGGCCTTTGAATCTGCTCATCGTCTCTTAAACGGCTAAACGGCTTCCACCAATTGCGCCACTTGGACGCGTATCTTTGCGATGTAAGCCTCCATTGTTTTAAAATCTTCGGTGACAAGGCTTCGATAATCCTTGTACTGACCGATGATACGTCGGGCTTCGTCAATGATCTCCTTGACTTGCCCTTTCTTAAGATGGCCCGTTTCTGCAGATCGGCACTCATCCAGCACTCTTTCAAAGTGCTCTCGAAGCTTGTGCGTCACCAACTTTCGGTTATCCAAAGTGTCGACCAGCGGCACTTTGAATCCCTCGCTGTTTTCTAACGAACTGGCAAATCGGCACAGCTTCACCAAACCTTCTGTGTGAACCGAAGGAACGAAGTACACTCCCCCACTGGGCCTCACCGGTGTCGGCGCCAGCGACTTCAAAATATTCGCTAGCATTACGCGAAGATGCTGGGCCGAGTAGTGATCGCGGTACAGGTAATACTTCCGCTCCGCTTCACGAGCAAGTTCCTCCGCGGGAGGGTAGGAGGATACAATGGAAATGTTCTGGGTCTTTTTGTCCAGCGTCAAGACAGCCGCCCGACTATTGTAGTCAAGGCGTTTCCCCCGCTGATCCACCGTTTCGACCACGATGTTTCGTTGAACCATGTCCTTGTCTGAATATACTTCTCGGACAAGGTAGTTCTCGTAGACATCCGCTTGCGCCGTAGCCCTTCGAGTCTGGATCTCACTGGTGGCCCGACGAAAAGCATCGGGAGGCCGAATGGGATTCGGCATCCAGCCTTTGTCCAATCCGGCAGCCAACAGCTTCTGCTCCAATTCATCCCGCCGGATTAACTGCCCCCCCACTGAATACCACATGAGGTGGCCAATAATCCCTTCCTGCTGCTCGTTCCGGACGGCCACTACATTTTGAATGTCGATCGCCATTTTAACTCCTCCTTGTTTGATTAAATAAAAAACACATCTAACCTTTGATGGTTAAATGTGTTTTTCTGTCGCTCGCTCAGGTGTCGTTTTAACTCTTATTTCACTTCAAGTTCCTTTCACCTATTGGTACAACTTTAGACCTTCTCCTTCCCTATAAAACGCAAAAAAACCGACCTCATCCCTTTTACGAGATGAACTCGGTTCTTTTAAATGCGCTATCGCGCAATGATGACAAGTTTTTGTGACGGTACCCGCCGACCCGGTTTCCTCCTGATCATCACCGATGTGATGTGGAGGTGCAAGGGCAATACATTCCTGCCAAGCTTTCACCTGCAAATGGGTGATACGATGGCCGAAAAACAAAAGAACGTATTATAAGATAATTATAGCAGATCAAGGCAGTTTCAACAAGAATCGAGTAGGAGGCGGGGTCTCCCCGCCGTCCCCTCACACCACCGTACGTACCGTTCGGTATACGGCGGTTCGTCATGACTTGCGGATGGACAGATACCTTTGCTCCAGGCTGACCAAATTTTGATCCGACCAATAAGCTTTGTTCAGTGCGCTGTTCAGGAAGAGAGAGGCCCGCCATGGGCCTTTTCTCGTGTTGGCAATCGTGAAGACGGCTGCATCGGGCAATCCCAATGACCGCAGTTCCCGAATCCGGGTGCGGACCCGCTTCCACTGCGTCCACAGGCAGGCCCGGAGTCGGCGGCGAATCCACTCGTCCAGTTGCCTCAGAATGTTTCGGGCGTCCGCCAAGGCAAAGTAGCCCACCCATCCTTTCAGGTACTGGTTGAGTTTCTCGATCCGCTCCGCCATCGGCTGCGACCGGTTCCGTTTCGTCCGTCTCCGGATTTGATCCTTCACTCGGCGGACGGTTTCCGGTGCCAGCCGAATTCCCGTTCCATTCTTCCCCTGGTAGAAGCTGAATCCGAGAAACTTCCGCCTCCACGGGCGATCCACGGCGCTTTTCTTCCGGTTCACCCGAAGCTTGAGCTTCTGTTCCAGGAAGCGGGTGATGCTCTCCATCACACGCTGTCCGGCCCGGAAGCTCTTGACGTAGATGTTACAATCATCCGCATAACGGACGAACCTCAAGCCCCGTTTCTCCAGCTCCCTGTCCAGGTCATCCAGGAGAATGTTGGCCAAAAGCGGACTCAACGGGCCGCCTTGCGGCGTGCCTTCTCCCGTGGCGACCCGTACGCCGTTTTCCATCATGCCCGCTTCCAGGTAGGAACGGATCAGGCGAAGGACCCGCTTGTCCTTCACTTTCCGGGCCACCCGGGCCATGAGGATGTCGTGGTTGACCCGGTCGAAGAATTTCTCCAGATCGATGTCCACCACGACCCGGTAGCCTTCTTCCATGGTTTGCCTCGCTTTCCTGACGGCGTCGTGTGCCCTTCTCCCCGGCCGGAACCCGTAGCTGTGCTCCGAAAATCCCGGGTCGAAGATCGGGGTCAATACCTGGAGCAGCGCCTGCTGGATCAGCCGGTCGGTGGTGGTCGGGATCCCCAGCATCCGTGTCCCGCCTCCGGGCTTTGGGATGTCTCGCCTTTTCACGGGCGCGGGCCGGTAGGTCCCGTTCCGGAGTTCCTGCTTGATCGCCTCCCAGTGGTTCGCCAGGTGGGACTTGAGGTTTTTCACGTCCACTCCGTCGACCCCGGGAGCCCCTCCGTTTGCCACCACTCGCTTGTATGCCCGGATCATGTTGTCTCTCTCCAACATCTTCTCCAGCAAGGGGTATGCTGTGGCCTCCGGGGAGGGAGTTCCGTTTCGCGCCGCAGGCAAACTCGGCCCTTCTTCCGTCCCCCGCGGATTCACCGCTTCCTCCGGAAGACAGGCCCCATCCGGGGTTTTCTGCTGTCTCCGCTTGCCCGTCGAGCTCATTCGGTTCCCTCCCTTGTCTTGACGTTCGGCCCTTCCGCAGGTGGTGCACCACCCGCGTACTATGGCCTCTGCTGACTCCTGCCATGCCAGCCCCGCCTCCCGGCGGGGGTTACCGAGTCACTCGGTCCATGACAGGCCTCCCCGGGTAAGGACGCTCTCTTTCCCTCCATCCACCCGCCCCATTTACTGCCCCTGCCCTTCGGCAGCAAGGACTTTGTCTTGTTTCGCAGACTCATCCAAGCAAGGACAGCCTCCTATGGGGTTCCTGTTCGTCGGGTCGGAGGTTTGCCGCCGGCTTCCTTCAGATCCCGCGTCGCCACGGGCACCCTTGCCTTGAGCTAACGGCTACTGCTACCTTCGCCGTTCGGGACTTTCACCCTATAGAGAGCGCCCATGCCGGGCGCACAAAAACAAACCCATCGGAAAAATCTCCGATGGGTTTCTGTTCATCCGGCTTGGCTCAGGATGAATTTCTCCTCCCATGGCACTTCGGGGAGAATGCCTGCTCTGTGTAAGCATCCTGAACCTTGGTCCATTCGATCATTTCGTCAAAATCGGATCGGCTCCTGCGGCGGTCCGCACTTGCCGCAACGTGACCGCCTCCGAGGGTTCACTTTTGCCACCTCACTTTGATGGTGCGCCATCTCCTTTGCCGATTTACACCAACTCCTTCATGAGGGCTGTACAAAACAGCCGCTCATCGTCGAATAGTTGTTGCCGCCGTGCCTGTTCCTCCTCCGCTTCCTGCTTGTCGAAGAAGACTTCAAAGTCCTGCACCCGACCTGTTAGTTCCTCATAAGTAAACACCACATATGATTTTTCCATTCTTCATCATCCCTCCAAGTAATCATTTCTTGCGAGACGCAAATCTCCGCGTCTCTTTTTTACGTCCGTATTGGGACAGCACGTCCTCTCCCCAGCCCAACTTCTTCAAGCTAACGGCAGAGAGAGTCAACAACTCCCACGGATTCATCCCTTCCAAGGCGATCTCTTGAGCCATTCTCTTAAGGCCATCCGCCTCGAATTCCCAAGAGACGGAAGTCACGTAGCCCCAAACCCTATCTCGGGTTTCTACCGGGCCGTTTTCGTCCACGAAACGCTTTAGCTCTTGCTTCATGGACTTCAGCGCGGCTTCTACCCTCTCAATCTCATCCGCAAGCCGAATTGCCTGATCAACGGTTTCGATGGTTTCCGTAGTTTCCATCGTGAAGCTCATATTCCTCCCTCCCATGAATCCCGGCGCGACGGCACGGGATTCATGCCACCGTTTTACGCCGGGTGGAAGGCGATTTTATGAGGACGGCAAGTATGCCGATCCAAACTTTTTAAAACACTCCGCAGCGAACGGGCAGTGTCTGCAGGCCCCCGAAGGCGTAGCCGGAAAAAGGTCATCCGCTTTTTCCGGTGCCAAGTCGAGGATCAAACGCTTTTCGTCGATCTTCTCTGCCAATACAATCGCCCATTGCCGCGAACGCTCCATGTCGTGGCTGTCAAAGACATGTTTGCTTTCTTTTTGGTACCGGAGGAAATACAAACTGCCCTCGACCTGATCCACACCTCTTAACCGACTGACTGCCCAGGCGTACAACCCCACCTGGTGATTGTCAAGAACCCCATAGGGCCGCCGGTTCGACTTCCAATCGACCAGCACATTTCCAGAAACCAAGTCGATGTACCCCTGGATCTCCGGGGCTGTAGGCGAATCGGAAAGGGGGAGCCGGAAGTAAACCTCCGTTTCCCCCATGTGCGGGCAGATCGGGGCCTTTTCCACCAGTTCCGAGATTTCGTCGAAGGAAACCTCAGGGTGGAAATCGGCCTCCGCCCAACCCTTTAAAACAGCTTCTTCATGTCGGTCCCCCGAAATGACCCGCTCTATGCCTTTATGGACCGCCTTCCCCAACGCCAGCGCTTTCGTCACCGGCTCTTCCCGGCCTTCGATATATTTCAATCGAAAGCGGAGGGGGCAAGTCTCGTAAAGACTCAGGCGGGAGAAGGAGTAAATCATCATTCTTCCCGCCTAGAATGGCAGGTCCGAATCGGGGATTTCAATAGGTTCCCCTTCGTCTGCGAACGGGTCTCTCTGATTCGACTTCGACTGCTGTTGCGAACGGTTCCGGCTCCCTTTCGGTTCCAGGAACTGAACGGAAGACGCCACCACTTCTGTGATGAAGAAGCGCTGGCCGTTCTTCTCGTAGGACCGGGTTTGAAGACGCCCATCTACCCCTGCCAAATTGCCTTTCTTCAGGTACTCGGCAGTACTTTCCGCCGCCTTTCTCCAAACGACCACCCGTATGAAATCCGCCTCACGATCCCCGTTCTGGTTCGTGAACGGACGGTTGACAGCCAAGGTGAACGTACACACGCCCACACCGTTCGGGGTGTATCGCAACTCCGGATCATTCGTGAGCCGGCCAACAAGTGTCACGCGATTCATCATTTTGGACTCCTTTCCGCTCTGCAAGCGCCCTTCATTTGCTGATCCGTTGAAGGGAACGGATATTTTTCAGGATCACAGACATGAAGCGCAAAGGCTTCCGCCTGTTCCGTCCATTCAGGTCGTTCGGAGAGTGAGTAGATGTTCAGAACG
This sequence comes from Planifilum fimeticola, assembly GCF_003001905.1. Taxonomy (NCBI): domain Bacteria; kingdom Bacillati; phylum Bacillota; class Bacilli; order Caryophanales; family Thermoactinomycetaceae; genus Planifilum; species Planifilum fimeticola. The sequence goes on along the minus strand of NZ_PVNE01000042.1, from coordinate 2,916 downwards.
GGTTTCAACAACTCTGCTCCGATCTCTTTCTCCCTCTCCCGGATCTTTTGAACGGCCTCTTGAAAGTTGATGCCGTGGATACCAACGATCAGCGTCTGAAACGCCGATCGTCTTTCCCCGGCGACAAAGTCCCGCCAATCCTGCCAACACTCGTCTCTTTTGCGCTTATAAATGCGTAAATCGCATTTTCGCAAACCGAGAAAGTCCGGCTTTTGTTTGTACCCCATCAGTCGGTACTGATGAAGAGACAAACGCTCTGCCGGGTGTGGCTTGTATCCCTTGCCCTTCTGCTCCCGGTACCGCTCCATCACGTCGCTTTCCGGGATTCCTTCCAGCAACGAGATGAACCGGAAGACGCCGCCGGATTCGCCGCAAAACCAACATTTGAACACTTGATCTTGGGTGTTCAGGGAAAGATAAAACTTTCTCTCCTTGCCGGGTGCGGAGTCGGCCCTGCAGAAAGGGCACTTTGCGCGTGCCTCCTTCTTGCCGAGCGTTTTCGGATCGAATTTCAATCCGTGACGTTCGGCAACGGGGAGAATCTCAGGAAGCATGGGCATCACCCTTCAGAACGTGCAAGGCGGTGTCCTGTACACTCCCGGGAACCGGGATCTGTTCCCATTCCGGTTGGAGGATTACTGCACGGCTTTCTATCCGCACCGTCTTTGGTCTTTCCCACCACCGCCATTGCTTGTAACACGCCACTGCTTTTTCCACGTGCGAACACATAGTGTGGAAACGATGGGCTGGACAACGGTGGATGACAGTAAGCTCGTCGCCGTTCGGCTCTACCTTGACTAGGTAGACGCCGGTTTTGGATTTGGACGGGATGACGCAAATAAGCACCACCCCGTCCGTAAACGTCGCAGTAATCATTACGCGACACCTGCAATTGCTTTATGGCCGTTAACGGATTCCAAAAACTTGAATCCGTTTTCCTCGCGAACCTCCATGTGAAACGGCTGGTCTTCCGGAATTTGTTCGGCCAGCTGGACACCTTCCTCCCCTTTCGCCAATACCAGCAACGTTTCGTCGTTGCTGGCATCTTTTACTTGTACTTTGGTAAAGGGGATCCCGGAAGGAGATATGCCAGATTCCCGTTTCACCAATACATACTTTCTGGATTGTTCGTTAGACGTTACAGAAGACGTTTCATCGGAAAGTGTTGCTTGCTCTTCCTCTGTCTCTGTCTCTGCCTCTTCTTGTTGCTTCTTTTGTTTGGAATCTTTAGAACTTGGTTTATCATATTCTCGCTTCGTTTCCATCTTTTCCCGTTCATTCTCCGGCTGAAAAACGGATTGAGAGGGCATGGGCGTGATTGATTCGATACCGCGGTCCCCATTCCCGATGTCGTCCAGCCCCATTTCCTCGACAGTGTATAAGCCGCCGAGCGGGAACTGGCGCCGCAGGACAAACACCTCCGCAACTTTTTGAATCATGGCTGAGGGCATCTTGTCCCAGATCGGAGAAGGCCCTCCCTGGGAACGTGCGTTGGCTTTGAAGTATTCTTCAAAGTCAACGAATACGGAGACGGGGTGAAAGCGACGGTGTTTTAAAATCGCGTAGGCCCCGATAATTCCCCCTCTTTTTTTCCCGAACTTGTGCTTGACGTTTCCTTCGGAAGGGAGAAATTCAAATTCGTCTCCCTCCCGGACAACGTTGGACACAGGCGCACCCACATAATCGGGGTGCATCGATGCAATCCGGATTAACCCATCACGGGTTGTGATGAAATTCGTTCGTGGACCTTGTCGTGTTTCATATCGCTGAAACACGATGTCGTTCAAAAGCGGATTCAAACCAAACATCTCACATACTTCGATGAAATGCTTGGCTTCGTCTTCCGTTCCTCCTTCTGGCTGAACAAACCGTTTCCAAATGAGAGACTTTTGTTCTTGGGAGAAGGACAAAACTTTTTTCATTCTCTCTCCTCCTTCTGTTAATAACTGTTAATAAAAAGACATCTCTCTCCATCGTGGGCAAGATGTCTTTTTATTTTTTATTCCAATCTCCCTCCGCCGGTCGGCGGTAGGTCGCCACCCTTTTGGTTGGGGTGTGTCCTGCCTACACCTCCCCCTCTGAATCGGTATCTTTCCGGTCAGCCCGGGAACCGTCACGAACCTCGTAGGACTTTAAGGTGTGATCGTAGATCCCTGACCGCTTATTGCGGGGACGCCACAGCACCAGATCGGAAAGAAACTTCTGACGAAGTTTGGCCATCTCCATTTGTTTAACTGGGCAGTCCATTCTCTTCACCTCTTCATTGCTTTTTATTAAAAAAAGACGCTTCACCCTTTGGGCTTTGGGCAAAACGTCTTTTAAACCACTTTTTAGTTTTGAAAACAAAAAAGCCGACGGTCCCCCGAAGGGTTCCATCGGCTTTGAATCGTCTACTCAAACGGTTTGTTCATCCTTCACGGATAGAACAAACCACCTTTGCAACGGTACTTCACTTCTCCGTTCTTCCAGCTTCCTCCCGATCATCACTGAGGTGACGTGGAGGTGCAAGGATTGTCAGCTTGGTAGCTCTTTGTGCTGACTTTCCTTCTGTCTGACTGAATGAAGGTGTGTCAACAACAGAATGAATGAAAATCAAGTGATTCTTGAAATAATTATACCAAACACACCTCCGTAAAACAAGGGAATTTGCATGTTTTTCCGCCATTCCATGAGCGGACGAAAAGTCAGGCTCCCGACACCGCTTTCTTGGTTGTTTGGCAGCAAACACGCGTCGGAAGCCGTATTCTTCATGATATCTAGAAGCATTGTGAAAAAAGCATCGATATTGGCGGGAATATGGGATTGAATGTCGAAGGGATTCAGAGGTTCAAAGTTGTAACGAAAGGAACGATTCGATGCTTGGAAAAAAGAGCAACCAAATGGCGATGTTTCAATATATCAATCTGGAAGAACTGA
>NZ_PVNE01000041.1 GCF_003001905.1 Planifilum fimeticola | reverse complement strand
AGAGTAACAGAGCAATGCCTCCTTACTGCCGTTTGCCAAAACATCAAGAAAATGACCTTGCTCCTTTGGAAGAGGAACAATGGGCCCCAAGGCGGGTCCTTTATCCGTCTGTTCTTCTCTATTTTCTTCCAATTAGCATACAAACCCAGCGGTTTTTCCGCTGGGTTTGTCAATAGCCTCACCGGGTTTCAAATCCCGGTGTTTTTGTTCGTCTGTAAAGCCCGCGGGATGCGGCGCATCTCCCCTGCGGCTGTGTTCATTACCCCGCATCTATCTTTTCCAGAAACCGCTTGATCCGTTCTTCCCGGGGAGAGGTGAAAATCCGGGAAGGAGGTCCCGCCTCCACGATCCGGCCTCGGTCCATGAAGACCACTTGATCGGCCACCTCCCGAGCGAAGTTCATTTCGTGGGTGACGATCACCATCGTCTGCTTTTCCGCCGCCAGCTCCCTCATCGTCCTGAGCACTTCGCCGATCAGTTCGGGATCCAAAGCCGAGGTGGGCTCGTCGAAGAGGAGAACCTCCGGCTGCATGGCCAATGCCCGGGCAATCGCCACCCGCTGCTGCTCCCCGCCGGACAGCCGGGAGGGATAAACATCTCGCTTGTCCGCCAGCCCCACCTTGGCCAGAAGCCGCTCTCCGTGTCGAATCGCCTCCTCCGGCTTTACCCTTTTCACGACGATCGGTCCTTCGATTACGTTCTCCAGGGCGGTCTTATGAGGAAACAGGTTGAAGTTCTGAAACACCATTCCGGTTCTGCTCCGGAGGCGGCGGATCTCCCGTTCTCCCGGCAGGCTACCGTCGAAGGAGAGAATGTGTCCGGCCACCGCGATCGTCCCCGACGACGGGGTCTCCAACAGATTGATGCAGCGCAGCAGGGTGGATTTCCCCGCTCCGCTGGGACCGATGATGCAGCAGACTTCCCCCTTCTCCACCCGCAGATGGATGTCCTTCAGCACTTCCGCATCGCCAAAACGCTTGTTCAAATTTCGGATCTCAATCATGCCAGCCGACCCTCCCTACGAGGCGAAACGGCCGTAACGCTTCTCCAGCCGTTCGTTCAAGGCGTTGAGAATGGTGCAGATCACCCAGTACAAAAGGGCTACCAACAGGTAAGGGGTCATGTAATCCAGGGTGCTTCCTCCGACGATTTTCGCCCGATACAGCATCTCCGGCACCGTAATCACCGAGAGGAGCGCCGTATCCTTCACCAGGCTGAGAAAGGTGTTGGCAAGGGGGGGCAAGGCGACGCGGACCGATTGGGGGATCACGATCCGGCGCATCGTCTGCAGGTAGGTCATGTTGAGGGACTTGGCCGCTTCCCACTGCCCCTTGGAAATGGACGAAACGGCCCCCCGGATCGTTTCCGCGGAATACCCCCCCACATTGAGGGAAAGGCCGATCACGGCCGCGGTGATCGGATCCAGGGTGATCCCGATCACCGGCAAGCCGTAAAAGAGGATAAACAACTGGACCAACAGGGGCGTCCCCCGGATCACGGAAATGTAAGCCCTGGCCGGCCAGCGGAGCAGCACGCGCCGGGACATCCGGGCCATCGCCGTCACCAGCCCCAGCACCAGGCCGACCCCCATGGTCAGCAGGCTGAGAATCAGGGTATACCCCATTCCCGACAGCACGTAGGGTAAGGACTCCAACGCCAATTGCGGATTGAACAGATTCTCAAAACGAATGTCCCCGTTCAATTTTTCACACTTCCTTCCCGGTCGTTCCCGAGGTCAGATCTGCTTCCATGTCAAAACCCTCCGACACTCGGAGGGTTCTGGCTCAAGGACGGAATACATCTTCCCCGAACCATTTCCTGGAGATCTTTGACAAGGTTCCGTCCCTGCGCATGGCCTCCAGGGCCTTGTTGATCTCCCGAACCAGATCCTCGTTGCCTTTGGGAACCGGGAAGGCCATCTCCGACTTCTCAAAGGGCTCCCCCACGGTCTTCAGGGGTAGATCCACCGCTTTCATCATCTCGGCGATGGCCAGCCGGTCGTTGATGCTGGCGTCCACCCGCTTCGCGGCCAGATCCCGCATGGACGACATCATGTCTTCGTAGGCGACGATCTCCGCCCCGGCTTCCTTGGCCATCTTGCCGTAATTGCTGGTGGGCGTCTGACCTGCCCGTTTCCCCTTCAGGTCCTCGATTCCCTTGATGGTGTCGTTATCCTCATGGACGACGATCTGGGCGTAGGAGATCGTGTACGGATCGGAGAAATCGAAGGTTTTCTTCCGCTCCTCCGTGATCCCCACCTGATTGGCCACCGTATCGAAGCGGCCGGTCTTCAGTCCGGTCATCATCGCATCCCAGGGAGTTTCGACAAAGCTGGCCTTCACCCCCAGCCGCTTCGCCACTTCCCGGGCCACGTCCACATCGTATCCCGTCAGTTCATTGGTTTTTTCATCCCGAAAGCTGAAGGGCTTGTAGGTGCCTTCCGTTCCGATGCGGATCTCGCCACGCTCTTTGATTTCCTCCAGAAGCCGATCCGTCTGCTTGGACTCGACCTGGGGTGGCGTGTCGCTGCAGGCCGTCAAAGCCCACAGGGCGGAAAACAGCAGGCCGATGGCAAAAATTTTTTCATCGATGAATTTACCCCCTATTATTCCTAAGTTAATTGATCGGAAAAAATGATAAAACCCTCGCCTTATTGTAGTCCGGGAAGGAGATACTGTCAACGCCCGTTCCCGAACCGGTTTGCGCCTTCGGTTTTGAAATCCTTGGATCGCCGGAGACCCGGCACCGACATCCACAAATTTTCGAAAACAAAAAAGCCGACGCGCTCCCGCCGACCAACGCGCGGGACGCATCGGCACAACTCCTCTCGATTTACCCCATCCTTCATTCCGCCAGAAACCGCTCCACGTCCGCCACCTCCACCCTGCATCCGATCCCGGGGCGGTCCGGGAGGCGGACCTCCCCTCCCCGCAGGATCTGCGGCCCTTCCCTCACGGGATCCTCCTTCAGGAAAAAGGGGCCGTTCAGATCGACGGGGGTTTCAATTCCCAAATAGTTGAACAGGTGGGCGCTGGCCGCAAGCCCCAGGGTCGATTCCGTCAGCCCGCCGCCCAACAGCTCCAATCCGGCTTCCCGGGCGATTTCCCCGCACCGCTTTGCGCCGGTCAGCCCGCCCATCTTGGTGCATTTGACTACGATCGTGTCGCAGGCCTCGAGGCGGACCGCCCGGATCACATCGCCGGGCGTCCAAACGCTCTCGTCCAGGGCCACGGGCAGATGGGTCTTGCGGCGCAGTTCGGCGTGGCCGAGAAGATCGCCGGCCGGCAGGGGCTGTTCAAAGACATCCACCCCCAGCGTTTCCATCCGCTTGGCCAGCCGCACCGCCTGGGGCAGGGTGTACGCCTGATTGGCATCCACTCGGAAAAACAGATCCGGCGCCGCCGCCTTCACCGCTTCCAACACATCGACGTCCCGGCGGGGATCCAGCCCGATCTTGACATCCACCCCGCGAAACCCCGCTTCCCGGGCTTGTCGCGCCTTTTCCGCCGCCTCCTCCGGATCGCGGGTGCTGATCAGATAGGAGAGGCGGAGGGAGTCCCGGAAGGGACCCAGCCACAGCCCGGGCAGGCGAACGCCCCGCCGTTTGCCGATCAGATCGTGGAGGGCCGTGTCCACCGCCGCTTTGGCGATGGGCTGGCCGGTGTCGAGCCCGCCCTTGATTTCCCGGTTCATGATTCGATGCACCGTCTGCAGGTCCTCCACTTCCTCCCCGATCAGCGCGGGAGCGATATATCGCCGCAGGGTGGTCACCACCGACTCCAGCGTCTCGTCGCTCCAGCGGTGACTGGGGCGCGCCTCTCCCCACCCTTCCACTCCCTGGTCATCCACCACCCGCACGTAGACATGGGGAGCTCCCTGATCCACTCCTCCCACGGAACCGCCGGAGATCAAAAAGTTTTGTTTCATCGGCAGTCGCAACGGAAACACGTCGATCCGGGAAATGTTCAACTTCACCGCTCCTTTTTGCCGGAAGTTGGGAATCCCCGCGCCCGCCGGCCGCCGACAAGGGCGTTCCGCGGGGCGAAGGTGCAATAGCCGAGTTCGAGCCATTTAAATTATAAAAAAGGGGGGGCGACCGGAAAATGACGAAATGCGGTGAAAAAAGCCCCGGAATTTTCGACATTCAATGGACTTGCAATCGGCGGAGCCCTTCGCTATTTTTATTTGTGGAAAATTCAAAATTGAGAAAAGGAGTTTTTCGGGTGAAACATTTCCTCATCCTCCTCTGCCTGCTGTTGCTTCTGTTTACCCTTTACAACTATCCCGCTCGTGCCCAGCCGTCCGAGGGGGAGAGCGGCAAAACCCGGAGCACGATTTACACCGAGGAGAAAGTGGCCAACGCCCGCAAGAACGTACAGCAGTATGACTGGGCACGCAAAACGCGGGACAATGCCGTCCAGGAAGCCGAAAAATACTTGGCCTACGGCGAAGAGCGGCTGTGGGAGATGGTGACGCCCCAGTCCCTCCCTCGCAGTTATGCCGTCAACTATGAATTGGGATCTCCCATCACCGGCAAGGAATTCAACGAAAAGTACGGCTACCGTGGATGGCTGGCGGACCCGCTGAACGAACCCTGGAAGCTGACCGATCCCAGCAGCGGATACAAATTCCCCACCAACGACTTCGAATCCTACTACAAAAGCGGTTTGGACGAGCACGGCATCTTCGACCCCAAACGGGCGGACAAGCGTTACCTGGTCAACGAACTCTACCCGGAAAAGGGGCCCGACTGGGGAGTGGACGACGGCTACGGTTGGGTGGATGAAGAGGGGAACCGCTGGACCTTCATCGCCTATTACAACCACTGGCACGTCTGGCACGGGGGAGTGGTGGACAATGCCATCCGGGCCTTCCGGGACGCCTATCTCTACACCGGCGACCTGCGCTATTCCCGGGCCGGCATCATCCTCCTGGACCGCGTCGCCGACGTGTATCCGGAGATGGACGTTTCCGTCTACAAGGAGGAGGACGGCTACCTCAACTCCCACGGCGGAACCGGAAAGGGCAAAATCCGGGGGAGCATCTGGGAAGCGACCGCGGTTCCCAATTATCTGTCCGCCTACGACGCCTTCTTCCCAGTGGTGGAGGAATCCGGGGCCGTGGAGTTCCTACGGGAGAAAGCCGAGAAATATAAGCTGGACAATCCGAAGGACACCGCCGCAGCCGTCCGCAAAAACATCGAGGACAACCTGGTGCGGCAGATCTTCCCTGCGGTGAAAAACGCCCAGATCCGCGGCAACTTCGGAATGCACCAGCGGGCGCTGGCCATGGCCGCCGTGGTGCTGGACGAGCCGGGGACGACGGAAAAGTGGATCGATTGGGTGTTCCAGACCGGCGGCCTCTACTCCACTCCCGATTGGCACCTGACCGGCGGGAATGTGATGACCACCCTCGTCAATCAGGTGGATCGGGACGGATTCGGCGATGAACCCTCCACCGAATACAACAGCTACTGGTTGCAGCAAATCATGGACGTGGCCGATGTTCTAAAGGGATACGACCGCTATCCCAAAGCCGATCTGTACAACAACGTCAAGTTCCGGAAGATGTTCGACACCCGCTACCCGCTGGTGATGGCGGACAACTACACCCCCACCATCGGAGATTCCTTCAAGGCGGGAAATCCCGGGATCGTCGGAACGGTTCAGGAACACGTCAAAGCCTTTGAGCAGTACGGAAAACCGGTTCACGCCCAACTGGCCTACCGGTTGAACGGCAACACCACCGACGGCCTTCACGGGGACATCTTTTCCGCAGATCCCGAAAAGGTGGTCCGGGACATCGAGCGCGTCGTCGATGAGAAGGGACCCTTCAATCCGGGCAGCACCAACCTCGCCGGCTTCGGTTTCACCGCCCTGCGCGACGGAAAGGCGCCCTCCGACCGGGGAATCACCTATAAGTTCTCGGAGCTTAAGCGAATCGACGCCACGGCGGAAGTGACCGATTTCCTCGGCCGGATTCACCTGGAAACCGACGAGCTGGGGAAACGCATCCCCGAAGCCTTCGACATCCCCGAGGATTACTATGACGGAGCCGGGGCCGTGCAGCTGGAAGCGGTCCGGAAAGGGAGAAGGATCTCCTTCGCCTTTCAGGTCCCCTCCACGGACCGGTACCGGTTGGAAATGGTTCCCCTGGAATCGACCGGCTACGGACGGTATGAGATCCGGATCGACGGCAAGAAGGTAAAGGAACACGATTTCTACGGCACGTCCCCCTCACCGGAGCCGGTCGATCTGGGCGAATTCCGGCTGAGCAAGGGAACCCATACGATCAGCTTTGTCAACACGGGCAAACATCCGCAAGCGACCAACTACAAATTGGGGATCAGCAAGCTGGTGCTGAAGAACCGCGCGGCGCTGACCCAGGAAGCGAAGGATTCCCGCAACCTCCGGGGGCTGTGGCTCTACTACGGCCGCAACCAGGTCGGCCGCCACGGACACAAGGACACCCTCAACCTGGGGCTGCACGCCTTCGGACTCGATCTGAGCCCGGATCTGGGTTATCCCGACAATTTCAAGGACCGCACCGAGTGGGTGAGCAACACCGTCAGCCATAACACCGTGGTGGTGGACCGCTCCAAGCAGAAGGACCACTGGGTGGGCATCCCCCATCACTTCGACGCCGCCTCCCGGGTGCAGCTGATCGACGTGGAAGCGCCCAAGGTATACCCGCAAACGGAACGGTACCGGCGGACGACGGCGATGATCCGGGTGGATGAGGAAAACTCCTACGCCGTCGATTTCTTCCGGGTGAAGGGGGGTAAGGAGCACCACTTCAGCTTCCACGGCGCCGAAGGGGAAGTGACGACGGAAGGTCTCAACCTCGTACCTCAGCTGAAGGGCACCTATGCCGGAGAGGATGTGGAATTCGGAGAGAAGGAGCCGGATCAACCCGACGGGTGGGATTACGCCGGCAGCGGATTCCATTATCTGACCCGGGTGGAGCGGGACCGGAATCCCTCGGGCCCCTTCAGCGTCGACTGGAAAATCCGGGATACCTGGGGAGTTCTCCCGCAGGAAGAGGATATTCACCTCCGCCTGACGATGCTAAGCCCCGTGGACGAAGTCGCCTTGGCGGACGGATACCCGCCGAAACTGCCGGGAAACCCGGAAAGCCTCCGCTACCTGATCGCCCACCGAAGCGGTGAGGACCTGGAAAGCCAGTTCGTCTCCGTGCTGGAACCCTACAAGAATCAGCGGTTCATCCGCTCCATCGAGTCCGCAACCCTGAAAGCGGACGGTAAAAAGGTCGATGCCAACACGGCGGCGGCCGTGAAAGTGACCCTTTCCGACGGGCGGGTGGACTACATCGTCAACTCGCTGGATCCGGAAGTCACTTACACCGTGGACGGCAAGTTCCGCTTCCGAGGCTTCTTCGGCGTCTACTCCGAAAAGGGCGGAAAACCGGTCTATGCCTATCTCCACGACGGCCGTCTCCTGGGCCCGGTTGACGGTCCGCCTCTGCTTCAGTCCCACGGCAGCGTGAAGGGGACGGTGGAAGACTTCACCAGGGAGCTGACGGATCAAAACCGCCTGACGGTCAAGCGAAAAGGGCCGGCGATCGATCCGAAAGAACTCGCCGGCAAGCAAATCTTCGTCGAGACCGACGGGGAGCGGAACGGCGCCTACGAAATCCTGGGAATCCGACCCGCCTCCGGAAACCGCTGGGAGCTGAATTTGGGAGACATCACCCTCGTTCGCCAATACAAGGATGAAAACGATGATTCAAAGGGATATGTTTACAACCTGAAAAAGGGAGCCTCCTGGCGGATTCCCCTTTCCGCCGAATGGACCGGAAAATAAACGTCGCCCCCCTGCGATCTCATCGGTGACTGACCGCAGGGGGGCGTTTTTTGACAATCCCTTTTTCCTGCCGCGAACCCGCATCCGCTCCCGCCTTTTCTGCAAGCAGCACCCGCCGTTCCATCGGGTGACAGATGACATCCCCATTCCCCTTTACCTCCCCATGGTGAAAAACCCGCTCGCCTCCGTGCCGTCCGGTGAACCAATACCGCTTTCTGCACCGTTCTGAAGGACCTGTAAACCCGTATGTAAAGCCGAACCCTCTTTTTAAGCGGCAGTGTCGAAGTCCGGAGCACATCCCGTTCCCTATTTCCCCTGTTTCCTCTTCCATTCCTTATATTCCAAATAACACGATTCGCAGAAGGTTTTTCCATCGGTCCAATAAACAGGTTCCCCACGGGGAATTTGTTGGAGACATGCAACGCATTTATTAGCCACTCGTTTTGCTCCTTTCCAGTTTGTTTAACCTCTCCTTAAGGATTTCCGCCCATTTTAAACAAGCTTCCTTCTGCCCTCGCTTAAAGGCCTTTTTTGTTTCTTCGCCTCTTTCCGTATTGAAGGTCGTGGCCAAAAACTCCATGTCTTCGATGACTTCCAAAATCAACCGCCGGTACTCTTTCGCCTGTGACACAGCCCACCCCTCCTGGCCATTTGACAATAATGTTACACGGGTTTCACCATTAATCAATACCCTTTGGGGTGTAGTTAAAACCAAAATATCTCATCCAAAGATATGGAAAATAATAAAAGTGCGACTCTACGCCCCTCCCCTTTCAAACCTACCGAAAACTATTAAGTTGTTCAAGCAAATCCTGAGAGATGGAGATCCGCCACGGAATCCGATCCCCCGAGGATTTCCTGCAAACTTCCCCTCTGAGCCCCGAACCTTCTTTTCAAGATGCCGGGCACGACGGGCTGTTGATTGGGAAAACCGGTCATGGCAAAACGGACCGCCACCCCACATCTCTTCCCCATGACAAATTCCGAAATGGCTCCCCCACACCGTTGACAGATCATATCATGTGTAATATTTTATTTACAGGTATAAGCAACTTATTACTCATGAAAGGAGAAATTAAATGCCCATCCGCTTCATCGGGATTGCCGCCGTCCATTTTGTCACCGGAGTCGGTTCGGGGATTTGCATGAAGGGTTCCGATCCGTTCTCCTTCCCATCGGCCCATGCGCACATCCATCTGCCCGGATGGGTATCCCTGGCCCTGGCGGGCTTGAGCGATCACGCCTTCCTCCAGGCAGGCCAACGCGGTTCGGCAACGGCTCACAACCGGCTGAACAGGCTCGGCGCTTCCCTTCTGATCCTCGCCATGACCCTGTTCGGGCTGGGGAAAATCAGCCCGGCCGTCCCCGTGAGCGCTGTCGGCGGTCTCCTCGTGATGGTCGGAGTCGAGAACATCATGAAAAATCTACGACCGAACGGTTGATCCGAATGGGCCGATCCGAACAGGAAATCACGGGAGACCGACTGCTCGCCCTTTTGGAAGCGCTGGCCAACCCGCACCGCCTGCTGATCGTGTCCATCCTGAGCCGCGAGCGGAAATATGTCAGCCAACTGGCCAGGGAATTGGAAATGAGCCGCCCCCTTTTGTACATGCACCTGAAAAAGATGGAAAAAGCCGGCATCGTGAAAAGCTCCTTCGAGCTCTCCGACGACGGCAAAGCGATGAAGTATTACGAGCTGGTTCCCTTCGATCTGCCCCTCAATCAGGAGCTGATTGCGAAAGCCGCCCAATCGCTGACGACCAAGCCGAAAGGAAGTGAATCATGATAAAAAGCGGGATCCTCATTGCATTGGCGGGCATGGCCTTTTCACTCATCTTCCTCGCCATTTTGTTGAGCAATTGGTCGAAGATCCGGCAAACCAAGATCGCCAAAGACGAATCGGAGAGGTACGAAAAGTTGGCCACAGAAGCGATGGAGGTCCAGCGGGAAATCCTCCAGAAGCAGAAGCAGCTGGCGAAGGATCTGGCCGAGATGAAAGAACGCCTGGCCTCCATCGAAAAGATCTTGAAGGAAGTGGAGTAACTTTCTCCTAATAAAAAGCCTGGCCCTTTTTTCGAGGGCCAGGCTGATCCTTTTTGATGCGTCACGAAAGACCAAGCGGGAGGAGCGCCTCAGCGCGGGTCAGCTCAGCCGCCTCCCCGCCTTTTCCTCCACCAGTCGGACCAGCTCCCCGGAGTGGATGAAGTCCCGGAGCACTTGAATCAGGGGATAAAGCTGCAGATCCCGGGTGAGCGGGGGCACCCAAAGGGCCACGAGCTCCAATACGGCCCGGCTGGCCCTGCCGGGCTTCAGGGCGGGATCCGCGAATTGATGCGCCTGGTAAACGGACAACAGCTCGATGGCCAAGATATATTCCCACTTGTTGACCACCTGTCTCGCCTTTTTGGCGGCGTTATAGCCCATGGCCACATAGTCTTCCTGATCGGCGCAGGTCGGGATATTGTCCACCGTCGCGGGATGGGACAGGATTTTCATCTCGTTCAACAGCCCGGCCTGGGTATATTGGGGAATCATGAGGCCCGAGTTCAGTCCAGCCTGCTTCACGAGAAAGTCCGGATATTCGGAAAGCCTGCTGTTGATCAGACGGTAATTTCTCCGCTCCGACATCTTGGCGACGGCGGTGGCGGCGATGCATGCGGAGTCCATTTCGATTCCCACATAGGAGGAGTCCGGATTGCCCCCGGAAAGGGCCTCCCCGTCATCCCCCTCCGGCCACAGGATGGGATTGTCGCAGCAGGAATTCATCTCGGTCTCGATGGTCTTCAAGGCGTCGAAAAAGGTCTTTTTGGCCGCGCCGTGCAATTGCGAAATGGAGCGGAGGGATAGGGCGTCCTGCAGCCGATACCTTGCATAGTGTCGGGCCATTTCGGAATCCTGCAGGATCATCCGGACATTCTCCGCCGTCCTCCCCTGCTCTTCGTGGGGGCGGACCCGCATGAGGCGTTCGTCAAAGGCCCGGAGGGACCCCTTGAGCACTTCCAGCGACATGGCCCCCACCACATCGGCGGACTTGACGGCGTTGATCATGTCGTACAAGGCCAGGGCGCCGATTCCCGTCGCGCCGGTGGTCCCGTTGATCAGCGCCAGTCCCTCCTTGGAGGACAACGTCACCGGCTCCAATCCCACCCGCTCCAGCGCCTCCCTGGCGGGCATCCGCTCTCCCTTGACATAGGCCTCGCCCTCCCCCATCAGCACCAAAGCGATGTGCGCCTCGGGGGCGAGGTACCCCACTGATCCGTCGCCGGGGGCGAGGGGGATGAGTCCCCGGTTTAAGAACTCCTTGTACATCTCCAGAACCCGCAGGCGAACCCCGGAATATCCCAAGCCCAGATTCTGCAGCACCATCAGCATTGTGGCCCGCGTCTCCTCGATGGACAGGGGATCCCCCACCGAAACGGCGTGGGAAAGCAGGATGTTTTTCTGCAGCTCTTCGGTTTCCTCGGCGGATATGACCCGGGTACACAGGGCGCCAAAGCCCGTATTCACCCCGTACATGACCCGCCCTTCATCGGTCCACCTCTCCACCAGCCGCCTCGAGCGGTTCACCCGCTGACAATAGGCTTGGGAAAATTCCACCTTCGCCCCGTAACGGGCCACGGCGACAAATTGCTCGATGTCCAATTTTTCGCCGAGAACCACTTTTTTGATGTCCTGTGCATCCATACCGGCCATCCCCTTTTCTTTATCGATGCTTTCGGCGGCAAAGGCCGGAAGGGGGCGCTTTCAAAGCCCGGCATTCCCCCTTCTCGGCACTTCCTCTTTACCGGTTTGTATCCGCTTTCGTTTTCGGATCGACAAAAAACAGTTTGATGGCCGAGATCACCTGCAACAAGAACAGGAACAGGACGGTGGTCCCTCCGGCGGCGGCCAAATATTTGACCCCGTCCACTCCCTGTTCGCCTCCCGCATAGGCGACCATGACGAAAGAAATGATCCCGATGGAAAGGGCCCAGACGAGTTTTTGCCAGTTGGGAGGCTCTTCGTCGTGTCGGATGTTGGAAGTGCACAGGGAGGCGATGGTTCGGGTCATGGAATCGGCGGCCGTGGCGAACGAGAGCACCAGGGTGACCATCACCACGGGAACGAGCACCGCCCCCAACGGCAAATGGGACAGGAAGGTCCACAGACCGGCCACGGCGCCGCTTTCCTTAATGGTGGCCACCAGATCGGTGATGCCTTTCTGCTGCCAGTGGAGGGCCGTCGATCCCCAGATGCCGAACCAGACCAGCCCGAAGACGGAGGGCAAGATCCAGTTGATGATCATGAATTCCCGGATCGTTCTCCCGTAGGAGATGACGGCGAGAAAGATGCCCATGAGGGGGGCGTAGGCGATCCAAATGGCCCAGTCGTACAGTGTCCACCACATCACCAGCGCTTCGCCGCCCAGATCGATGGGATCCAGGCCCCATTCCCAGAAATGCTGCAGCCAGTATCCCAGCCCCGCCGTGGATGTCCTCAACATGTACACGGTGGGCCCCATGATGAACAGCAGTATCAAGAGAATATAGAAAATTTTTGCGTTAATGTCCGACAAGATGCGAATGCCCCGATCCAATCCCTTGATCGCCGACATGGTGAAGGTGGCGGTGATCACGAAGGTCAACATCAGCCACAGGACGATTCCCTGGTCAATGCCGTAAATCGACTCGATTCCGGAACCCACCAAAGCCAGCCCCGCGCCGAGGGAGGAGGCGAGACCGAGGGCAATGGCCAGCACCGATACCGTGTCGATGAGGTTTTGCCAGAACCCTCTGGTGACTTTTTCACCGAACAAGGGGATCAACGAGGCCGAAACGGACAGTTTCTTCTGCCGGTTGAAGTACATGTAGGCGATGATGAGCCCGCTCAGGGAATACATGGCATAGGGAATGAAGGACCAGTTGTAAAAGCTGCGGGCGATGGCATAAATTGCCGCCACATTCGTCCCCGGTTCCACGCCGGTTTGATCCAATTCCCCGTAAATGTTGCCGAAATAGATGATCGGCTCATTCACGCCGTAAGTGATCACCCCTGTGGCGATCCCCCCGGTCAACGCCATGGCGAACCAGGTGGCGAAGGAATATTTGGGTTTGGCATCCGGACCTCCCAGCCGGATATTGCCCAACCGCGTAAAGGTGACGAGGGCGATGAGCCCCAGGGTGACTATGGAGAGGAGTTGGTAAAGCCAGCCCAGGTTCCTCAGGGATCCCAGGAAAACATTCATGGACATATCGGCCAACAGCTTGTTGTTGACGATTCCCAGCACGGCCGCTCCCCCAACGACCAAAAAGGTGGGCACAAAGACCCCTTTTCGCGTGTGATGCGACGAACTCTTTGTCGTCGTTGTCTCCTTTTCCACGGCACGGGACATCGACATTTCCTCCCCTCTGATCGCTTTTGCGATTTCTTGAAACATTTCCGCAGCTCAAATATAGCGAAGGGAGCGAACCATTGAATAGGCATGTTTGTTTCGAATAGTGCTCACTCCTTTGGATGGTAAAAAGTTCCCCGACGAAATTTGAGGGGAGAAATTGCATTTTCTTTCGATTTTTAAACATATTTTGGATTGATGAAAAGAAGAAGCGGTGCGCCCGTTGAGCCGAACGGCGAAGTCCGTCTCACCCGCGATCCGTCCGGGAATCGGATTCGATTGGTCGTGAAAGACTGATGTACGCGCAAAACCCGCCGGGCCGTTGGCGCAGTTAGGATGAAAGAGAGAAAAGGTCGCCGTTTAAGAACTGAATCTCCGATACAAAAATGAGCTCTTGAAAGACCCCCTCCTTGTTCGAGATAGTTTTCTATCGGCACGATCCCCTCCGCTTTTCGATATAATAGGGATCAACGCCGACAGACAAGGGGGAAATTCACTGAATGACCGAAGCCAATGCCAAGCAAGTCGTTTTCGATCCCGACACCCAACGAATCGCGATGATATTCAATTTTCCCGTTTATCCCGAAAGAAAAGAAGTCCGGCTCCGTTCGGCCGGGGAAGTCGTCAGGCGCGTCCTCTCCCTTCACATGTTGCTGGGAGTCATTTTTTACGAGGAGCCGGAAAAGGTTGTAAACTGGGCGATCGATGAGGGATTGTGGGATTACCTGAGTCCCCGGGAACAGGAGATCTTTCGGATGCCGCTTTCTAATCTCGGCCCTGCCGAGAAAAAGTGGGAACAACAGGCATTGCAGTCCAACCGGCTAACCTGGCGCATCGAGGGCTTGCATGCCTTGTTGTGGAGCATCGGGCGGGTGGATGAGCTGGATCTGCCCATTGAACGATGCGACGGTTCCTACATGGGTGAGGTATTGCCTGCTCTCGGCGAGTCTGTTCAACCCTTCATCGCGTCAGCCCGGCTGCGCCCGTCTGAAGAAATGGTGCACATGCTGGAACAACACCTTCAACTTTACAACCAACAGGTTGAAGCTTATGACAAGGGAGAAAAACATCCCTTTGACACGATGATCACCTATGAGCGGATCCATGCCCTGAACTGGGTGTGCGGTCTGATCGATGAATGGGACGACTAGGAGAATGAACGATGCAGAAAGCCGTCTTGCGGACGGCTTTCTCAATTTCCTGCGCAGCAAGTATTTTGGTCTGTAAGGGACACGGCTCTTTATCCGGAGGCTCTCCTCAATAACACCGCCTCCGAAACGCGTTCAGCGACAAGCCTTTCCAGCTCCGGAAAGCGCTTCCCCTCCAAATACATGAGAACGTTGAATCGGGGGAAATCCGGCTCTTCCAAGCAGTCCCCGATGCAATCGTAATTCTCCTGAAGAATGAGCGTCACATCGTCCCCATTGAAACGGTAGTAATCCCCGCCACGATAGTAACTTTCATGGGCAGCCAATGGAACCTTTTATCCGTCCTCAACAAGTTCCCTCGCCCTTTCCAAATCCATACCCGAAAAGCCGTAGAGAACCGACATCGAATCACCCCGGAACGTCTATAAAGTGGTTTTTAATTGCCCGATTTCCTTCAGCGGGCGGACAGCTAGATCCTGATCGGGAAAATATTCCTGCAACCGTCGAAAAAAGTGTTCGGCTTGATTCACTAACTCCTGAAAGAATTCTTTTTTTGGCAGACTCCATTTTCCGTCATCCAGGATGAATAGAACATCATTCTTACCTATGCATTCCAACCCCAATCGGACGGGCTGGTCAGGGAAAAACATCTGGGCCTTGCCGCCTGATTGATCAACCTCTCCCATCAGATGAATAAAATACATCCACAGCTGATCGACAAGATCCCAATACCGATAATCCATGATCGTAGATCCGCAGTACTCGATGACGATGGCACCATTTAGATACTTTAAATCAAGATCGTGTTCGATCGCCTTGATCCAGTCCCGATCGTCGATGAGGATGAAATACTTCCGGGGATTTTCCAGCAGATCACCCGATTTCGGCGCATTCGGGTCCAAGATATAAGAGTTTATCGAAAACAAGCTCTCCTTCAAGGTCGGGTTCAATCCCCTCTTTCAGAATCGTGCGGTTCGATTTAAATGGAGTCCAGCAATTCCCGGAGTTGAAAAAAGGGAAACGCGCCATTTTCAAGGATGCGGAGACTGTATAAGTCATCCTCATCCCCATGACAATACCAACCCTTCTCCTGATCATATTTCCAATAGAGATTGTCCTTGTAATGGCACGTATGCTTCACCAAATTCATCACTTCCGACTCGGTAAACAAACCCAGCGAACTCCAGGCCGCCTTCACCCTTTCCTGGATCGCCTCCGGATCTTTCTCCCTCGTGATCGGCGCAAACCGATACAAAAGCAAAAATGGTACCGCCGGAATCTCCGGGTATTGGGAAACCAAAAATCCGGATATTCTCTCCAGTTCGTCCCAACGAAACACATGGGAAAACCATTGCGCTTCATCGTCCCAACCCAATTGGACCGGTTCTGGACAGGAAGGATGATACAGATAGAGGGTGGATTCGGTGACTTCATCCCCGATGGCCAGCATCAAGCCCATGTTCCCGGTGATCGGTAAGGGGATCGGATCGACCAATTCCGGATAAATTCCGGACTGGTGCGTCAAAAAGTAATAATCCGTCCAGAATTCCTTTCTCTTGAAGAGCGTTTCACACAAATCATGTTGATCTACAATGTCCACATTCAAGCGATGCCGTTTGACGATGTCATTCATCTTGGAGTTTCTGATTAAGCAATCATCATACTCGCGTTCACCGACCCTTCCAAGCAGGCTCTTGAGCGGATCCGTCAAATCTTTGTGAAAGCGAATGATGACATTCGCATACTGTCTGTGAAAATAGGGTTCCTCAAATTCTACCAGGATCAAACACCGGGGATCCCTGGGATCCTCCCTGTAATAAACGGTATTTTCTTTGGTTGATGCGGAAGCATGCTTCTTCTTCCCGCACTCCTCGAAATCAAAGGGTATGCCCAGGATGGGCACAACGCGATTCAGCAGACGCTCGGCTTCCTCCGCTCTCAGCGAAACCTGAAATTGGCCAATGTCTTTATATTTCGTCCGCATCTCCTGCTCGGTCATAACGGCCTCTCCTTTGGGACCTCACTTCTTCAGGTGCCCGTAAATGGGAAACGGAAAAATGGTCAATAACGTCCATCAACGTCCATCGCCTCGGAAAGAACCGATCTTTCTGAGGCGATGAATATCAATTCTTTTCAAATTGCCTTATCCAGTACTTGATGTCTTCTTCATGAAACAGGTATTTTCCAGGCGAAACCGGTATATCAACTCCTTCAGCACAATCCAGCAGGTCCCGCAATTTCTTGTCTTCTAAGACCAAAGAATCATCCGTTACATACTTCCATGCCCAATCAGCCACTTCTTCCCTCGTCAATTTTCCTTTGAAAACCATTTTTAACTTCGCAATAACCTCTTCAATTGTTGGTTGTGACATCACATCACCGCTTTCCCTCCCGGCCAATAGGTGCCCATCGCCATTGATCGGGGGAATGCGCGTCCCGGGTGTTGACTTCTTCCGTGTTTTGTTTATCGGTGTTGTCCACCAAGAAGACGTCCTGGCCCACCGGCACGCCGTCGACGGATCGCGCCTTCAGCTTCCCGTCTAGTAACTCCAGCCCATCGTCCGGCTGCTGGAGCCGCCTGCGCTGGTCAGGGTGCGACTCGTCTGCAGTCCAGTTCGTTGTAGTCGTAGATGGTCGTGATATTCCAGGGATCGGTGGCGCTTTTGACCCAGCCGTTGGCAAAGTAGTATCCACGGCAGTATCTGTGTACAAGCTATTTCAAAAACATGATCTGCCAATGTAAAATGGAAGTATGAGTACGAGACATGAGCTGACAGACGAACAATGGGCTGTGATTGAGCCCCTGCTCCCCAAACCGAAACCAGGCCCCGGGCGTCCGCCCGCCG
>NZ_PVNE01000040.1 GCF_003001905.1 Planifilum fimeticola | reverse complement strand
TGGGTTCGTCCTGAACATATAAAAACCTTCCTTCGGAATTGTTTTATTCCGAATTCAACAAAAAAGGCTGTTGACCCTTCTTTGTCAACAGCCTCAGCAAGCTCAAATAGAGCTTGCTCAATAATATTCTAATACCTATAATACGAAACTGTTCTTCTCGGATAGTACTTTCTACCCGGTTTTATGAATGCATACGCATAATTGATACTGAGAGTGTTTATCCAGCTATACCTTTTTTTCCGAGTACTCCACCTGTACACATACCAGCGTTTATCTACAGAAACATATACAATGGTTACACCTTTTCGTCCAGTAGCCAGTGAATAAAACCATAACGAAGCGATCCCGACATAAAGATATTTGTTAACCTTTGCCAGGATGGAAATAATAAGCTTTTTAGCATACTTTTTCTTCTTCGAACTAATTGCTTTGTCAATAAATCCATAAGCAGTAGCTGCTGCATCCAAATCACTTTGAGATATATACCATGTCCAATACCGCTTTATCGTTTTAATATACCTTGCTCTATTGCCATCGGAATCGACCATCATTACAGGATTGTTATTTGCATAGGTGTATTTGTTAAAGGTAATAGGTTCAAATTCATCTTCTTCGGCGAGATCTCTACTCAAAAACCTTCCCGTCTCCGGATTGTAGTACCGGTTCTGTAGATAGTACAACCCCGTCTCCTTGTCATACCGGTACCCCGCGTAACGGTACGGATTCTCGACCGTTCCCGTCTCCTTCAGCAGTCTCCCAAAGGCATCGTACTCGTAGGTGGCAACTACATTCCCCGAGGAGTCGGTCAGCGCCAACACATCTCCGCGGTAGTTGGTCTGGTAGTAATATGTTTTGCCGTCCCGGGTCATGCTGACGGGTTCGTTGTTCGGGCCGTAGGTGTAGCTGGCGACGATCCGGTTGTTTTCGTCCGTCTCATACACCACGTTGTCGTTCTGGTCATAGTGGAACGTGATCGTCCCCGAAGACGTCGTCATCGTCTTCCGCATGCCGTCGGCCCGGTAGGTGAAGGAAGCGATGGTGTTCCCGCCGCTATCCTTGACCGCAACCAGCCGGTTTTCGGCATCGTAGACGTAGGTCCGGTTCCCGTCATTCGTCAGGTTGCCGTTGGCGTCGTGCGTGTATCTCGTCCCGTTGACTTGCCGTCAGCTGGTCCGCGTCGTCGTAGGTGTAGTTCGTGGTGAAGGTCGTGCCGCCCTTCGTTTCCTTCTTCGTCAGCCGGTTGCCGACAGCGTCATAGGTGTACTCGATCACCGTTCCGTCTGGCCGCGTTTCTTTGATCAGCTGCTCCAGGGCGTCGTAGACGTAGGTGGTTGTTCCCGCCGAAGAGGTGACCGCCGTGATGTTCCCCTTTGCGTCGTACGTGTAAGTGAAACTGTCTTGAATCTCTCCGTTCTTGTCCAAATTTATCTGTTCGATCAGGTCGCCGGCTCCGTTGTAGCGGAAGAGACTGACGCTGCCGTCGCCGTTCTTCCGGCTGGCGATCCGGTCCCCTTCGTCGTAGGTGAACCAGGCGCAGTTCGCTCTGTTTTCTGTAATTCGAATAAACTGGTTGAGCTAATTGTAGGTGAAGCTGTTAAACAAAACATCAGCCTGGCACGGGAAGATATTGAACGAGAATATAGATGACCCCAAAAATCACCACCATACCAAACGTTGCTCTCACAAATGCTCCCATGAAACCGAACCGCGCTTCCTTGACTTCCCATTCCTTGTAAAGTGAAAGGGCTATAGGCTCGATGATCAATCCCGTTATCACGAAAAGTACTTCAACAGCGATCAACAGATCTACATTTTTATCCCACACATACTTTACAAAAACCGTGCACACGAATGGTCAGAAGTAGGAGTAAATGGATGATGCTCTTGACTCTGAGCATATTTCTGAATGTACGGCGTGTCCTGCTCACCCTGCTTTACCTCCCCTTCACCAAGGTAGGTGAAGAGTTCCGTCCACCGTTAAATATTTCGTCTCTTCATGATCACCGGGTTCCCCGGGACGGTGCAACTCCCCACGCTGACTTCCCGGCAACGGTTCGCGGTGAAATTTGTTAAAAAGCGCTCTTATGAAACCGTCACCGGCCACGATGCACCCGGAAAGAATATATGGAACATAAAAGGGAAAGTCATTTCATCATCAAATACAAGATTGACGGCTACCAATGCCAAAATACTGATGAAAGCTACGCAGGCGCTTCATAAAAAATGACCCCTTCAATCAAGCATCGGAAGAGTTGGCAGACCCTTCCCACTATTATTTTAACATGCAGACTGCGCATCTCCGTAATCGGTTTGGAGTAGATTGTTTTGCCGCATGGATTGCGCTGACCGGCTGTTTCGGCCACAGGTGGAGCCGTAGAACCGGCTGTCCTCATTCGTGCTGCCCGCATCATCGTCATTGCCGGCCCGCATTCCGCTAGGCGACGGGAAGCCACACATGCAGGCGGATCACGTCTTCTTCGCCATCGGCCCAAATCTTTCCCCCGTGAAGTTCCACGAGCCGCTTGGCAATCGACAGGCCCAAACCGGTTCCGCCCGTCTCCTTCGATCTGGATTTTTCAAGCCGGTAAAAGCGGTCAAACAAGCGGGAGAGGTTTTCTTCGTCAATGGGCTGGGTTTTGTTTTTCACGGTCAAGCGCACTCCCTGATCCTTGGGGGAAAGGCTGACCCATACACTGCTCGGCCGGAGGCTGTATTTCAGGGCGTTTCCCAGCAAATTTTCCATGATGCGGACAAATTTGTCGGGGTCGATTTCCACATAATATTTCTCCTGTGGAATCGTCGATTTCAACGCGAGGCGTTCCTTCTCAAACAGGGGGCCGTAATCAATGACAAACTGGAGCAGGATATCGTTCAGACACAACCGCTGCTTGTTCAGCCGGATCTCCCCCTGCAATCGCGTGTATTCAAACAGATCCTCGATCAAATCTTCCAGCATCTCCATCCGGTCATAGGCGATCTGAATATAGGTTTCCAGTTCCTCATCGCTTTGGTACTTCTTGTCCTTCAGCAGCTGGAGGTATCCTTTGGCGGAGGTAAGGGGTGTCCGAAGATCGTGGGAGATGCCGATGATCAGTTCATTCTTGCTCTTTTCCAGCTCCCTCTCCCGCTCGAATTTGTTCTTCAGTTCCAGGGACATGGCGTTGATGTTCCTGCACAGTTCGGAGATCTCATCATTTCCCCGGATCTCAATCGTGGTGCCGAACCCCTTGTTGGCGATCTCCATCACCTTTCTGGAGATGTATTTGAGGTACTCAATTTTCCTGTACACAATCAGATAAAACAGGACGGCAAAAAAGACAATGCCGAGGAAAAATGCAAAGGCGGAGATGGGCCGGAAATAAGGGCTCAACTTCTCAATGCGGTAAATGGTATGGGTCAAGATCCCCAGAAAAAACAGCGTGATCACATAGCTGACCGCAATCGAAAACAACAGCTGCAGGCTCAGTTTGGACTGCCATTTTCGCTTCATTCGATTTTGTACCCCACTCCCCAGACATTTTTCAGATAGATCGGTTTCCGCGGATTTTCCTCTATTCCGGATATGGACCATCACCGTATTCTCCGACCCCAACATGGGCTCTTTCCAAACGTGCTCATAGATTTTCCGGCTGCTGAAAACCATCCCCTGATGGCGGGCGAGAAGCTCCAGGATCGCGAATTCCTTGGGAGTCAGCTTCACTTCCCTCCCGTTGACAAAGACCTGGTGCGTCTTCGTTTCGATGATCAGATTGCCGATTTCGATCCGGCTCTGATCCGATCTGCTTTGCGAGGGATTATAGCGAAGGTATCTCCTCAACTGGGATTTGACCCGGGCAACCAGCTCCAGGGGATTGAAGGGCTTGGTGATGTAATCGTCGGCCCCGACGCTGAGCCCGTGGATCTTGTGCAGATCTTCCGTCTTTGCCGACAGCATGATGATCGGAACTTCGCTTTCCTCCCGAATCTTTAAACAGGCATCGATACCATCCATCTTCGGCATCATGATGTCCAGAATGATCAGGTGGACTTCATTTCTCGAAAGAAGGTCCAGAGCTTCCAGGCCGTCTCCCGCCTTCAGGACGTGAAAACCTTCGTTTTCCAGGTAAATCGCAATCAGGTTCCGTATCTGGGCATCATCATCAATCACCAGAATCGTCGGCTGCATGTTGATCCCCCCTGCATCCCCGAACGGAGTGAAGATGGCTTGACTCCATCATTGAAACAGGTCCGAACGAAAAACGCTCCAACCCCGTCGTCAAAAAGGGCATATGCGAGGTCCGGGCGCCGCAAGAACCTTTCCTAAATAATATCCCGTTTCCGGTGTGTTTTAACGATCTCCAAGGAAGCAACCTCCAGGATTCAATAAGTCTTCCGAGACAAACAAGGCAGGAAGCGGATCCCGCCCATCGAAGGCCCACACCCCTGGGCTCATCACGAACGCTCCGGCGCTTCCGTCCCCTTCAACCGGGGAGACGGCTCTTCCATCAGTTCGACCGCATCGGCGAAACAAACCGCTCCGGGATAGAAACCCTCCCGCATCTGCGGGTCCCTTTTAAAGACAAACCGTTTGCAATCGGGCGTTCCCACCTGCATGTACATTGTCAGGGTCCCGGTCCCGGTTCCACCAGGACGGAAGCCCTTTCCCAGCCGGCATTCTCTCCGCCAAAAACCTTGATCTCGGGGCAATGCTTCCCACCCGGAGGGCAGACTGCACAAACTTGGAGAAAAAGATCCAACTGCTCGTACAGCCTCGCAAGACGCATTCAGGTTCCTTCCTTTCGGGACCGATCATAACCAACAAATCTAAAGATCCAGGGAGGAAAAACGAAAGACTTTCTAAAGACCGGATCATGAAAATTCGCCATACAAAAATTGAATCCGCTTTCAAAACGCCCGCATTCCCTTGTCTCTCCCGCCTTTCGGGGGGATGATGGAATCGAAGAGTTCGCCCGAGGAGGGAAGTGGAGATGAAACCGATGCGTTCGAAGACATCCGGTGTATGGGAATTTTTCCAAGGGCTCGGCAAGACCTTCATGCTGCCGGTCGCCCTGCTGGCCTTTATGGGTCTCATGCTGGGGGTGGGAAGCGCCTTTTCGGGGGCCGCGACGATCGAGGCCTTTCCCTGGCTGGGAAACCCGGTTTTGCAGACCTTCTTCAAATTCATCGCGACCATCGGCGGTTTCGCGTTCACTTATCTGCCCGTCCTTTTTGCGATGGCCATTCCCCTGGGGTTGGCCCGCCAGGAGAAGGGCGTCGCCGCCTTTTCCGGCTTTGTCGGCTATATCGTCATGCATCTGTCCATCAACTTCTACCTGACCGAAACCGGCCGATTGGCTCCGGAGGAAGCCATGCGACAGGCCGGTCAGGGGATGGTCATGGGAATTCAGACCTTCGAGATGGGGGTGCTGGGCGGCATCATCGCCGGGATCATCGTCCACTTCCTGCATCGAAGGTTCCATGCGGTTCAACTGCCCGACGCCTTCGCGTTTTTCAGCGGGGCCCGCTTCGTTCCGATCGTCACCGCCCTGGTGATGTCCGTCGTCGGAGTTGCCATGCCGATGATCTGGCCGCTGTTTGCCTGGATGATCGGCGGGATCGGATCCTTGATCCAGAAGGCGGGGGCCGTCGGCCCCTTCCTGTTCGGCGCCGGCGAACGGCTACTGCTTCCCTTCGGACTGCACCACATCCTGGTCGCCCTGATCCGCTTCACGGAGGCGGGCGGCACGGCCGTCGTCTGCGGTGAAACGGTGGCCGGAGCCCTCAACATCTTTTACAAGGAGCTCTCCTGTCCCGAAGTGACCCAGTTCAGCGTCCAGGCCACCCAGTTCCTGTCCCAGGGAAAAATGCCCACCTTCCTGTTCGGGCTGCCCGCCGTCGCCCTGGCGATGTATCACACGGCCCATCCGGAAAACCGCAAAAAAATCCGCGGGCTTCTGATCTCCGGCGTCGTGGCGTCGGTGGTGGCCGGCATCACGGAGCCGATTGAATTCCTCTTCCTGTTCGTCGCCCCCGTTCTGTACCTCATCCATGCCGCCTTGACGGGCCTGGGATTCATGACGATGGGACTGTTGGGCGTCACCATCGGAAACACGGACGGAAACATCATCGATTTCATCGTCTTCGGCCTGCTGCAGGGATGGAAGACCAAATGGTACCTGGTTCCGATCGTCGGCGCGGTCTGGTTTATCGTGTATTACGCGATCTTCCGCTTCGCCATCGTCCGGTTCGATCTGAAGACGCCCGGCCGGGAAAACAAGGAGCCGTCCGGCGGGAAAGAGGAACCCTCGGGCGAAACGGGAAAAACGATCGACTACAACGCCCGGAAGGTGCTGGAGGCGTTGGGGGGAGCCGAAAACATCCTCTCCCTCGACAACTGCATCACCCGCCTCCGACTGGTCGTCAAGGACATGAAACCCATCGATGAGGAAGCCTTGAAGGCCAATGGGGCCATCGGCGTCGTGAAGCTGGACGATGCCAATCTTCAGGTGGTGGTGGGGCCGCAGGTCGGGCTCCTGAAGAACCGCCTGGAAAAACTGATCGAACAGCAAAGGACATCGGATCATGAAGTATGATTTCGACCGGGTGATCGACCGCCGGGGAACCCACTGCACGCAATGGGATTACGTGGAGGATCGCTTCGGGATGCCCGATCTGCTTCCCTTCACCATATCGGACATGGATATCCCGTCGCCGACGGCCATCCTCAAGGCCCTGGAAAACCGGGTGAAGCACGGGATCTTCGGGTATACCCGATGGAACCACCGGGAATTCAAGGGGGCCGTCCGCCGCTGGTTTGCCCGGCGCTTTTCCGCCGACATCGACGAAGATTGGATCGTTTACAGCCCTTCGGTCATCTATTCCTGCTCCAAGCTGATCGGGATGTTGAGCGAGGAAGGGGACCACGTCGTGGTGCAGACACCCGCCTACGATGCCTTTCATCCCATGGTGAAAGCCCTCCGGCGCCGGTGGGTCCCCAATGAACTGAAGGATGTCCAGGGCCGGTATGAGCTCGATTTTGCCGATTTGGAGAAAAAGCTCGCCCATCCGAAGGCGAAAATCCTGCTGTGGTGCAGTCCCCACAACCCGACGGGAAGGGTCTGGCGGAGATGGGAGCTGGAAGAGGTGATCCGTCTTTGCCGGAAACACCGGGTAGCCGTCATCTCCGATGAAATCCACATGGACATCGTCTACGCCCCCGGACGCCACATTCCCATCACGCAGGTCGCCGACGGCCACCTCGAAGGGGTCTTCCTCTGCACCTCGGCCTCGAAAACCTTCAACATCCCCGGACTGGGAGGCTCCTATGCGATTCTCCCGAATCCCGACATCCGCCGCCGCTTTTTGACGACCCTGAAGGAGCGGGACGGCCTTTCCAGCGCCAGCATTCCGGGGACCCTGGCGACGATCGAGGGATACAACCACGCCGAGGATTGGGTGGATTCCCTGGTGGAGTATCTTCAGGACAACATGAAAGCCGTCTCCTCCTTTTTAAGGCGCCACTTGCCGGAATTTCGATTTACCATGCCGGAAGCCACCTATCTGGCATGGATCGACGCATCCCGCACTCCCTTCACGGAAGAGGAGTTGCAGGAGGCCCTGATCCGCCGGGGAAAAGTGGCGATCATGCCCGGAAGCGTATACGGAGCAAATACGGCCTCCTTTTTGCGCATGAATGTCGGCTGTCCCCGCTCCAAGGTGCTTGAGGG
The DNA here is from genome assembly GCF_003001905.1 of Planifilum fimeticola. NCBI lineage: Bacteria > Bacillati > Bacillota > Bacilli > Caryophanales > Thermoactinomycetaceae > Planifilum > Planifilum fimeticola. The sequence goes on along the minus strand of NZ_PVNE01000040.1, from coordinate 10,365 downwards.
ACTGAAACGGATGAAGACGGCGGTGGATCAACTGCACCGGGATCTCGGCGATTAGACTTTTCACCGCCGTCGTTCCGCTGCTGACGGGATATCCGTCAGCAGTTTTCTTTTTCGTGGTATACTGAAAAGGATCATCACCGGGGAGCGGGAACGACGGATGAGGCATTTGTTGAAACGGTGGATGCCGGAGCGGCAAAACCTGAGCCCCTTGGAGCAACGGGTGCTGGACTACCTGTTTGATCATCCCGAACGGGTCATCCGCTGCAAGGCGGAGGAGCTGGCCAAAACCCTGTTCGTCTCCACGGCGACCATCAGCCGGACATGCCAGGCTCTCGGGTTTCGGGGATTTCAGGAACTGAAATACGCCCTTCAGCAGGAGCTCCTGAAGGAGCCCGGCGGCAACGGCGCTCCGGAGACCTTTCCCTTGCAGAAACACGTGGACCGGTTTCGCCGGGATTTTGAAGAGACGATCCGCCAACTGGACTACGAAAAAATCCGGCAAGCGGCCGCGCTCATCCGCGAAAGCCCGAGAATTGAGTTTTTCGGCGTGGGCAACTCCCTGTTTCCTTGCCTGGACGCGGCCAAAAAACTGACCTTTGCCGGCAAATGGTGCAACGCCCGGACCGATTGGGACGACCTGGAGGTGACCGCCCAATCGATGACAGGAGATGATCTGGCATTTCTCGTCTCCTACAGCGGTGAAACGCAGAGCATTTTGCATTTTGCCCGCACGCTGAAAGCGAACGGCGTCAAGATGATCAGTCTCACTGGCCCGCACCCCAACCGGTTGGAAAAGATGGCGGACCTCGTGCTGAAGGGGCATATGACGGACTGCTACTTCGGCAACCTGGACCTCTGCTCGCGGTTTCCCATGAATCTTCTGCTGGATTTGGTGATCATCGAGTATATTCGCCGGTGGAAAGCCCCTTCCCAGTCCGGCGAACCATAATCCAAATTTCGCGGAGAAGGCGTGTACAATAGTTCCTAAAATTTATCCATTCCTTTCTTTCCACTTATTCCCGAACTTTGTAAACTGGTGTATATTGAACTTGATGAAACGCGGAAGAAGGAGTGATCGGTTTTGAACCCGTTGGAGCTAAAGGAGATCGGGGACATCATCCGCAAAGTGCGGAAGGAAAGGGGGTTACGTCTGGAAGACTTGGCGGACGATCAGATCTCCCCCGCCACCATCAGCAACATCGAACGGGGCGTCCCCCACGTCCGGCCCGACAAGGTGATGTACCTTCTCCAGAAACTGGATATTCCCTTGGACAAGCTGCCGGAAATCATGAACGGAGAACAGCGCGAGCTGGAAGGCCTCCGCCTTCGCCTGCTTATCGTCGAAACCCTTTCGGACATCGGCCGCCACGATGAAGCGCTGGAAATGCTCGAATCCCTGAAAATGGAAGACAGCCATCTGCTCGCTCCCGCCGCCTATTTCCTCCGCGGAAAGATCCTCTACCGCAAACAGAAATGGCGCCAGGCGGAACGCGCCTTCACCAACGGCATCCGTCTCTCCGAAAATCAACCCCACGGCGATCGCTCCAACATGTTATCCACCTGCTATCTCATGCTCAGTTTATGCAGCTACCATCAAAACAACCTGGAGAAAGCGCTGGAATATACGGAAAACGGCATCGAGGCCTTTCATCCCGAAGGGGAGAGACCATATACCATTTACACGCTGCTCCGAAACAAAGCCATCTATCTGGAACGGATGGGGCGGGTGGTGGAAGGCCTGAAGGTGATCGAAGAGGTATGGGAGGATCTTCCGAAGATCCGGCAGATGGAGACCTATTTGAGCTTGTACTGGTTGAAGGCGGAATTGCTCCGCCGCAGCGGCGTCCTTGACGATGCGATGAAAGTATGTATGGAAGGATTACATATCGCCCGATTGAACAAGGAATACGGCAGTTTGTTCGATCTGTGGACGGTTTTGGGGAGCATCTACATCGAGAAAGGCGAATGGGAAAAAGCCGAAGCTTGTTTTCGGCTGACCATGGGCATCAAAAGCGATGAGATCCAGGCGGATCGACTTGCCACCACGTACACCCAACTCGGGTTGCTCTTCATGCACCGGAAAAAATGGGAGGAATCCGAAAAGTTCCTCACAGAGGCGATCAAATGCGGCGAAAAGGGGAACGATATACGGATCCTGATCAACGCCCTTTCATCCATGGGAGATCTCCATCGCATCCAGGACAACATCGACGAAGCCATCCCCTATTACCGCCGGGCGGCCGAACTCAGCAACAAATACCGGTTCCGGGAAAAGGAATACGATGCTTGGTACCGCCTCGCCCAGTGTTACGAGAAGAAGGACGAGGAGGAATTCCGCCGTTGCACGGTAAATATGTTTAAGGTGCGGGAATATGTTCACGAACAGCGTGGGAGGTGGCTCCAATGAGGTGGATAGGCGTTTTGCTGATTTTCTCCCTCGTGCTATCGGTGATGGCCTGGTCGGACGGCGGGCGGCACACCGGTCCGCTGGTGGCTGACAACTCCCTGCAAAACGAAGACATCGATCCGACAAGCGCATTCCCGGGCCCGACGAGCGCATTCCCGGGCCCGACGAGCGCATTCCCGGGTCCGACGAGCGCATTCCCGGGTCCGACGAGCGCATTCCCGGGCCCGACAGGCGCATTCCCGGGCCCGACGAGCGGATTCCCCGGACCGGTCTGATCTTTCAACTCCTGAGCAGATGACCTGTTCAGGAGTTTTTTTTGTTTTTTCTCTCCCTCCCGTCCTGCATACTCAAACCATTTAATCCAAATACTGCAATCAAAAGGGACATCCATTGGAGGTATATTTGATGAATCTTACGAGGCTTTGGACGGGACTGACGCTGGTTTTCGTCATCTCCTTCGCCATCTTGGGGTATTACGGAGGGTAAATCTATCAGACGATGCCTCCCGTTCCCAAACGGGTGGTCACCCCCGACGGCAGGGTGCTGTTCACCGGAAAGGAGATCAAGGACGGACAGAATGTTTGGCAGTCCATCGGCGGACAGGAAGTGGGTACCATCTGGGGGCACGGAGCGTATGTGGCGCCGGACTGGAACGCCGACTGGCTGCACCGGGAAGCGATGTGGATCCTCAACAAATATGCGACGGAGCAGTACGGTAAGGCCTATGAGGGGCTGGACGAAGAAAGGCAAGCAATGCTGCGCGCCCGTTTGAAGAAGGAAATCCGGACCAACACCTATCAGGAAGACACGGGAGATCTGATCCTATCGCCGATCCGGGCGGAGGCCGTCGAGGCGATCAGCAAACATTATGCCGGGTTGTTCGGAAGCGATCCCAAACTGGACAAACTGCGCGACCAATACGCCATCCCCCGGAACACGATCAAAGATCCAAAGCGGATGCGGGCCCTGAACGCCTTTTTCTTCTGGACGACCTGGGCCTGCGCGACCAATCGTCCCGGCGAGAACATGACCTACACAAACAACTGGCCCCACGAGCCGTTGATCGGCAATGTGGCCACAGGGACCATGGTGATTTGGTCCGTGGTCAGCTTTGTTCTGCTGCTGGCCGGAATCGGGGCCCTCGCCTGGTATTACGCCAAACAACAACACACCGAGTTGGAGGAGACCTTTCCCGAAAAGGACCCCCTGCTGGCCTTGTCCCCCACCCCCTCCATGAGGGCGACCCTGAAATATTTCTGGGTGGTCGCCGCCTTGTGGGTGATTCAGGTCGGTCTGGGCGCGGTCACCGCCCATTATCAGGTGGAAGGGAGCGGCTTTTACGGCATCCCGCTCGCGGAATGGCTGCCCTACTCGGTGACGCGCACCTGGCACACCCAGCTGGGGATCTTTTGGATCGCCACCGCCTGGATCGCCGCCGGACTGTTCGTGGCCCCCGCGGTTTCCGGTCGGGAACCGAAATACCAGCGTTTTTTCGTCAACTTGCTCTTTGTCTGCCTGCTCATCATCGTGGTCGGCTCCCTGGCAGGCCAGTGGATCGGGGTCCAGCAGCGCCTCGGCCTGAAAACCAACTTCTGGTTCGGGCACCAGGGGTACGAATATACGGATTTGGGCCGGTTCTGGCAGCTGTTCCTGACGGTGGGGCTTTTCCTCTGGCTGTTCCTGATGGCCCGGGCCATTTGGCCCGCGCTCAGGGAAAAGAAGGACGACAGACATCTGCTCATCCTGTTCCTGATCGCCTCCACCGCCATCCCCGTATTTTACATTCCGGCGCTGCTCTGGGGACAGCATACGCACCTGGCTATCGCCGAATACTGGCGCTGGTGGGTGGTCCACCTGTGGGTGGAGGGATTTTTTGAGGTTTTCGCCACGGTGGTCATCGCCTTCCTGTTCACGCGGATGGGATTGCTGCGGATCTCGACGGCCACCACCTCGGTCCTGTTTTCGACGATCGTCTTTTTGTTCGGCGGGATCATCGGCACCTTCCATCACCTGTACTTCAGCGGCACCCCGATCGGCGTGCTGGCCTTCGGCGCCACCTTCAGCGCGCTGGAGGTGGTTCCCCTGGTGCTGATCGGCTTTGAGGCCTATGAGAATTTGACCCTGTCCCGCGCCCGCCCCTGGGTGCAGGCATACAAGTGGCCGATTTACTACTTTATCGCCGTGGCCTTCTGGAACCTGGTGGGGGCAGGCCTGTTCGGATTCTTCATCAACCCCCCGATCGCCCTCTACTACATGCAGGGTCTCAATACCACCTCCGTGCACGGGCACACGGCGCTGTTCGGAGTTTAGGACTCATGCTGTTCTGCCTGCGGGGACTCACCCGTCGCCGCATGTGGAAAACCAAAGCCCTCGCCTTCTCCTTCTGGGCGATCAACATCGGTCTGGCCTTGATGGTATTGCTCAGCCTCCTGCCCATCGGGTTGATGCAAACCTGGGCCAGTGTGGAACACGGCACCTGGTACGCCCGTTCGGCGGAATTCATGTCGCGGGGGATCATCGACACCTTTGTTTGGCTCAGGACCGTCGGCGACACCATATTTGCCGTCGGCGCCCTGGCTCTCGGCTGGTTCATCCTCGGCCTCAAGACCGGCTGGTCCTTCACCGATGAAGAGCTTCCCTACGCTCGGGACGGCGGGAGCCCCGTCAAGTAGCCGGCGCCCTTTCCCGCCGGTGAGAAGGGATTCGCCTCCGCCATACCGTCATCCTTTGGTGCACAGGCCGCGTTCTCGACAACCTCACCTGCGCTTCAAAGGGAGCATCCGCCCTATCGTCCAAAAACCTTCCGATCGGCGGCGGATGCCCCCGCGCTCTTGCATCCGCAGGAATTGATCGAATTTTATGCCATTAATATTTATAATTATGCATTTTTGCTGGAAGCGCTTACTCCCCTGGTATTTCTCGATAAATCCCAGGTGTTCCCGCGATCATGACGGGTGGTCATGAGGAATAAACAATCTTTTGTATGAATAAAAATCATTTTTTCTCTTGTTTGATCAGCAGATTCATGATATTCTTTACTTAATATGTTCTTAACCATTATTCGATACCTCTCACATTTTATGGTTCCCCGCGATTCTCCTTCCCTCGATTCCGCCCCCCTGTCCGGTCGGCGCACGCGCGCGCGCAGGAGGCTCCCCTTCGACAAGTCCGGAAAGTCCGTCGTCCCCGCCTCTGCCGGAACCGGGGAAGTATCGGCGACCCGGGCGAAGCAGATCGCCCCGGAACACGCCGCCGAGGGGAAAATCGTGCGGAACGATCATCGATGTCATGGAGGTGAACCCCAACGATGACTGGTTGCAAAAAGCTCTCCGACCTCGGCCGTTTTCGGAACTTGTTGAAGGAGGAACACGACAGCTGTGGGATTGTCGCCGTCATCGAAAAGGACGGAAATCCCAGTCGAGACAACCTCTTCGATACCATCGACGCGCTGGTCAAGATGGAGCATCGCTCCGGTTTCATCAACGGAGAAGGGGACGGATGCGGAATCCTGACCGACATCCCCCGCGACCTGTGGGAACGGAAACTGGCCGATGCGGGACTCCCTTCCGAAAAGGCCCGCAGCGACCGTTTCGTGGTCGGCCACCTGTTCATCCCGAAGCAGGGCGACATCCCCGCTGTTCAGAATTCAATTCGCAAAAAATTCGAACAAAACGGACTCGCCATACTGGTGGAAGAGATGGATCGGGTGAACAGCCGCGTCCTCGGCAAAAACGGCCGGGCCGACGAGCCCCATTTCTGGCAGATCGCCCTGGAAGCCGACTCTTCCGATGGACTTCCCGCCCGACTGTTCGACCTGGTGGTGGACATCGAATCGTCGCTGCCGGTCCAGGCGGCTTCCCTCAGCAATCGAACAGCGGTCTACAAGGTAATGGGTGCAGCCAGTCTGCTGACTCAATACTTCCATGACTTGGGCCGCCCGGAATATCGGACGGCGGTCACCATCGGCCACAACCGGTATTCGACCAACACCCTCTCCAACTTCTTCCGGGTTCAGCCCTTCTCCCTCCTGGGTCACAACGGAGAAATCAATACCATCCGAAAGCTGCGGGATGAAGCCCGAATGATCGGCGCTCCCCTGGCGGAGGACAGCAGCGATTCCCAGGATCTGAACCGCGTCGTGGAAACGCTGATCCACCGTTACGGCTTCTCGCTGTTTGAAGCGATCGAAATGGTGTTTCCGCCGATCCTCCACGAACTGAAACAGCTTCCCGAAGAACTGAAGGATCTTTATACCTACTACCGGCAAATGTGGGGACCCTTCGCCCAGGGACCGGCCGCCATCGTTTCCCGCTACGGGGACGAGTGCGCCTTCAGCGTGGATGCGCTGGGACTGCGCCCCCTGTGGATGGTGGAAAGCGAACGCGCCCTCTTTTTCTCCTCCGAACAGGGAATCATCCCCGTCCATCGCATGGTGAGCGAACCGAAGCCCCTGGCTCCGGGGGAAACGGTGGGGGTCCAACTGAAACCCCACGCCGTGGTTTTGGACCACCACGAGCTGCAGGGGCTGGTTCTGGAGCGGGCCAAAAAGAGGGCGGACTTCCGGGAATACCGAAAATATCTTTCCGTGCCCGCGGCGCCGAAGGCCGTTCCCCGATCCGAGGTGGAAGCGGCCACCAACGCGGAATACGCCGCCTTCGGCTGGGACCGGGAACACATCCAGCTGGTGGAGCAGATGGCCGACACCGGCAGCGATCCGATCCGCTCCCTCGGCCATGACGGCCCATTGGCCGCGCTGTCCCATGTGCGGCAAAACATCCCGGATTTTATCAAGGAAAGCGTGGCGGTGGTGACCAATCCCGCCATCGACCGGGAGAGGGAGATGGAGCATTTCTCCACCCGGGTCGTCCTGGGAGGCCGGCCTCCGCTGTACGAAGCGGATTCCAATCCCCTCCGCCTGGAGCTCCCCTCGCCGATTCTCGCCGAAGGGGTTTTCGGAGCCCAGGTGACGAAGGAGCACGACACCTTCACGTTGGAAGAGGTGGTATCCCTCTTCGAAGAAAAGGGATTGGTGGAGCGGCTCTCCCTGACCTGGCCCCGTGAATCATCCATCCCCAATTCGCTGGACCAGTTGGCCGAACGGGCGGTCCGGGCCGTTCGAAACGGGAAAACGCTCCTTTTGCTGGACGACTCGGATTGCCATCGGAACGACCGGCTCTTCCTCGATCCCCACCTGGCCGTCTCCAAGGTGGATCTGAGCCTGAAGGAGGCGCCGGTCCCGGATTCGGAGCAGAACCTGCGCCGGCGGGCGAGCATCCTTCTCCGCTCGGCGGCGATCCGAAGCCTGCACGATGTGGCCGTAGCCGTAGGGTTGGGCGCCGATGTGGTGGCACCCCATTTGATGTTCGCCACCCTGGTGGAAAAGGAAGACAAATCGGCGCCTCTTCTCTATGAAGCCCTCAACAAGGGACTGGAAAAGGTGATCTCCACCATCGGGATCCACGAACTGCGCGGCTACGCCCGGCTTTTCTCCTCCATCGGCCTGAGCCCCGAAGTGGCCGATGTGCTGAACATCGTCAACTACTGCGGATCGGAACGGGGGGGAACCTCCTGGGAGGATCTGAAGGCGGACGCCGAGGCCCGATACGCAGATTTCTCCGATGCGAAGGCTAAGCCCGTGCGCACCTTCCACCTGTGGCCCCGGATCTGGAAGTCGATCGGTCAGGTGGCCTCCGGGGACATCGAGTACCGGGAGTTTGCCGACAAGCTGGAGGGCATTGAGAGGGAAAACCCGATCTCCCTGCGCCACGTCGCCGACCTGGACCTCGAATCCGCCCGCGAGCGCGTCGGCCCCCCCGTGGAGCCCGGCGAGGTGGATATCGGCGTGGGGGATCACAGCCTGCCCCTGGTGATCAGCTCCATGTCCTTCGGCTCCCAGAATGAAGTGGCCTTCCGCGCCTACGCCGAAGCGGCGGAACGCCTCAACATGGTCAGCCTGAACGGGGAAGGCGGGGAGATCAAGGACATGCTGGGCAAATACCCGCGCACCCGGGGACATCAGATCGCCTCCGGCCGGTTCGGGGTCAACGTGGAATTGGCCAACTCGGCCCTGATCCTGGAAATCAAGATCGGCCAGGGTGCCAAGCCCGGGGAAGGAGGTCACCTGCCCGGGAAAAAGGTGTCGGCCAAGGTGGCGGCGGCGCGGAACGCCAGCCCCGGAGTGGACCTGATCTCCCCCTCCAACAACCACGACATCTATTCGATCGAAGACCTGGCCCAGATCATCACGGAACTGAAGACCGCCAACAAATACGCCAAAGTGATCGTCAAGGTGCCGGTGGTGCCCAACATCGGAACCATCTCCGTCGGGATCGCCAAGGCGGGGGCGGACATCATCACCCTGTCCGGCTTTGACGGCGGCACCGGCGCGGCCCGAATCCACGCCCTTCAACACGTGGGCCTGCCGGTGGAAATCGGGGTGAAGGCCGCCCATACCGCCCTCGTCGAGGCGGGTATTCGCCACCAGGTGGAACTGTGGGCCGACGGCGGCCTGAAGAGCGGGCTGGATGTCGTCAAAATGGTTCTCCTCGGTGCGGACCGGGTCGGCTTCGGCACTCTGGCCATGCTGGCCATCGGCTGCACCACCTGCAGAGGATGTCACCTGGACACCTGTCACGTCGGGATCGCCACCCAGATCGAAACCGTGGAGGAAGCCCAGGAGCACGGCTTGAAGCGGTTCGTGCCGCGGCGGTTTGACGTCGCCGTCGATGGACTGATCCGCCTCTTCACCGCCTTCGGGGAGGAAATCCGGCGACTCACGGGACAGCTCGGATTCAGGCGGCTTCAGGACATGGTGGGACGCTCCGATCTGCTGGTGCAGACCCGGGCCTTGGATCGCCTCGATCTGACCGATCTCCTGCGACCGGTTCCCGAAACGTGGAAGGAGCTTGCGGATGCCGCAGTGCCCGCCGCGGTCGAGAGCAAGGTGCTCGTCGCGGCCGGTGCCGAGGCGGATGCGGACCGGTTCGAAGCGATCTCCTTCGACCGCCCCGTTTCGAAAACCTTCCGCAATGTGGGCTGCTCCGAGCGGGTTCTTGTCAGCAGCGTGTCCGGCGCTCGGGTGCGGAACCGGTTGGACGGCAGCTACCACCGACTGCCCGATGTGCACCTCACCTTTGATGAGGGGTCCGTTCCGGGCAACGGTCTGGCCGCCTTCAACGCGGAAGGGGTTCACGTGGTGGTGAAGGGAGGAGCCCAGGACGGCGTCGGAAAAACCGCTTTCGGCGGGAAGGTGTCGATCCTGAAGTCGCCGGGCGCTTTCGGAAAATGGATCAACGGTTCCGTCGGAAAAGGCTTCTGCTACGGTGCGCAGAAGGGATTGTTCATCGTCCAGGGCAACGCCGATTCCCGCACCGGCATCCGCCTCTCCGGGGCCGACGTGATCATCGCCGGCGAACCGACCGAACCCCTCCGGGACGATCTGGGGATGGTCGCCAACCGGGCCAACATCAAGGGCTTCGCCTTCGAGTACATGACCGCCGGACGCGCCGTCGTCCTCGGGGATCCGGGGCCCTGGATCTGTTCCGGCATGACCGGCGGGAGAGTCTACCTGAGGCTCATCCCGGAGATGGGACTGGACGAAGCCGCCCTGATGCGGCGAATCGCCAAAGGGGCCAAGGTTCACCTGGAACCCCTGGATGATCAGGGCGTGAAGGATCTCAGGGAACTTTTGGGCGTCTATCAACGGGAACTCCTCTCCTCCGGCCAAATCCGGGAAGCGGAGAAGATCGAAAAGCTGATCAGCCATCCGGACCGTTCCTTCCTGATGGTCATCCCGCACAGGGTCCAGTCCGATCCCTCCATCTCCACGGAGTAAACGAACTCCCCCCCTTTAAAGGGGGGAGTGAGGCTGTTGACAAAGAAGGGTCAACAGCCTTTTTTGTTGAATTCGGAATAAAACAATTCCGAAGGAAGGTTTTTATATGTTCAGGACGAACCCA
>NZ_PVNE01000039.1 GCF_003001905.1 Planifilum fimeticola | reverse complement strand
TGGGTTCGTCCTGAACATATAAAAACCTTCCTTCGGAATTGTTTTATTCCGAATTCAACAAAAAAGGCTGTTGACCCTTCTTTGTCAACAGCCTCACGACCCGGATCGACCGGGTCGTCTTTTTTTTCCACTTGAATTTCTCGTGTAAGCTATGCCGCTTTCCCGGTCCGGCGGTCCGCCCCCACCGAAACCGGATAAACGAAAGCCAGGAGCACAAAGGTGAAGAAGGCCGTGGCGATGGCGTAAAACAGGCTGCCCCCTCCGATATGGTGGATGAGCAGTCCGCCCACATAGGGCCCGACCATGCTTCCCACGCTGAAATGGGCGCCGGCGATGGCATTCGCCTCCGGCAGATGGGTGGAGGGAAGGATGTCCGCCAGATAGGCCAAGCCAAGGGAATAGAGGGAGCCCAGCAGTCCCCCGATCAGGCTGAACAGAACCAGCAGAATCACCGGCTGCCCAGTAAAGAAGGGAACGGCCGCCATTCCCAACCCTCCCAGCAGACAGATCGTCACGAGCACGTTTTTTCGCCCGTACCGATCACTCAGCATGCCGAGGGGCATTTGCATGATCAGCCCCCCGCAAACGAAGGCGCTCAGCAGCACGGAAATCCACCCCGTGCCCAACCCCTCCCGGTGTCCGTATACAGGAAAACTGGCCGCCAGCGAAGCGTCGAGAAACCCATATAAAAAAGCGGGACACAAGGCGACGAGGGCCCAGCGGTAGATGTCCGCCCATTTCCCTCCGATGCGCGCTTTTTCCTTCCCCTCATCCGCCGGCAGCTTCCCATGGTCCAGCAGCGAAGACAGCAGCACCGCCGTCAGGAGGCACGCTCCCATGAGGGAAAAGGGAACCCACAATCCCCAGGCGAGCAGATTGATCCCCAGCGGCCCCAGGCCGAATCCCGCCCCGAAGGCAAACCCGTACAGGGTGATGTGCCGTCCGCGCGACTCGGCCGGGCTGGTGGATGTCACCCACAACTGCGTCGAAAAGTGGAGCAGATAATCCCCCACCCCGACCAAGAAAAGCAAAACGCTCCACACGGGGGGGCCGTCAAACAGCGGAAACAGGAACGCGCAGCAGGCGGTGGCCAAAAGTCCGTTCAGAATCGCCCGCTTGTACCCGAGCCTCCGAACCACCGTTCCGACGAGGGGGGCCGTCAACAGCATGCCCACATACAAGGAAGCGGCGTTCAACCCGTTAATGCTGGAACTGACTCCCCTCTGCTCCAGCAGCGTCGTCAGCAGGGGAATCAACAGGCCCTGGGTCATCCCGGTCAAAGCGGTGATCACCAGGAGGATCCGGAACCGGCCTTGAGACCACTGATTGGCCATGACTCTCCATCTCCCGTATACGAACATTCGTTTGGTTTTTATTTTTGCATGTCACGAGTATATCTCTTTTTGCCCGATTCATCAATCCCTCCCCTCCAATGAAAAAAGCCGTTTTTCGCACACCACGGCGTTGTGGTGTTCACGAAAAAACGGCTTCTCGGGGGCGATCAGCGTTTACTCCGGCAAAAACGCCAGCTGCAAAATGAAGAGAATCATGAACAGGAGCATCAGCGGATGGATCTCCCGGAAGCGGCCGCGGACCAGCTTAAGCAAGGGATAGGTGATAAACCCGAAGGCGATCCCCGTGGCGATGCTGAAAGTGAGCGGCATGCTCAACATCGTGATGAAGGCCGGAAACGCCTCATCGAAGTCGTCCCAGGCCACTTTCTTCAATCCCCCCAGCATGAAGCATCCCACGATGATCAGCGTCGGGGCGGTGATGGCCGGCATCGCGGCGATCGCCTGCACCACGGGAGCAAAAAAGAGCGTGAGAAGCAGCAGGATGCTCACCACCACCGCCGTCAGTCCCGTCCTCCCTCCGGCCGCCACTCCGGAGGAGGATTCGATGAAGGCGCTGGTGGGGCTGGTGCCCATGGCCGCCCCGGCGGTCATCCCGACGGCATCCGCCAGCAGGGCCGACCGCATCCGGGGAAACGTGCCGTTTTTCATCAGCTTGGCCTGCTCCGCCACGCCGATCATCGTTCCCGTCGTGTCAAAGAGGGTCACCAGCAGAAAGGCGAAGATGACGGCGTAAAGCCCCTGGGCAAAGACGTCGGGGATCGCCACAATCGCCTTGCCCAGCGTGGGCGTCAGACTGGGCGGCATCGTCACCCATCTCTCCGGCAGTTGAAACAGATCGAACACCCAGCCGAAAAAGGCGGTGAAAACCATCCCGAAAAACAGCGCCCCGCGAACCCGGAGGGTCATCATGACCAGGGTGACGAACAATCCCGCCAGGCTGAGCAGCGTCATCGGCTCGTGCATATCGCCGAGCCCCACCAGATTCACTTTATCTCCCACGATCACGCCTGCGGACTTCAGCCCGATGAAGGCGATGAACAGCCCGATGCCCGCCGTGATGCCGTGCTTCAGGCTGTCCGGAATCGCCCGGATCAACCCTTCACGGAAGGGAGTCACGCTGAGAAGGAGAAAAATGACGCCGGCCACCAGTACGGCGCCCATCGCCGTCTCCCAACGAACGCCCGTCTGTCCCACCACGCTGAAAGCGAAATAGGCGTTCAGACCCATCCCGGGGGCGATGGCGATCGGGTAGTTGGCAAACAATCCCATGATCAGCGTACCGATTACGGAAGCAAACACCGTCGCCACAAAAACGGCGCCGAAATCCATCCCCGCCTGCTCGAGGATGGACGGGTTCACCACCACGATGTACACCATCGTCAGAAAGGTGGTCATGCCGGCGAGGATCTCGGTTCGCACCGTCGTTCCCCGTTCCTTCAACCCGAACAGTCGATCCATGATGTTCCCTCCCTAACCGCCCGCAATGAATTACCCCTGTCAATCATAGTCTGTTCCACAGCCCATGACAACCTTCATTCTTCATCCCTTTGTTGGATCGTCCGAAGATTGCGGCGGAAAATCCGTCGCTTCCGCAAAAGAGGGCGGGCCTCAAACCCTTTCCCGCCGCAAGATCTGCCAGGCAAAAGCGGCGCCGCATCCCGCAGGATACGGCGCCGCCAACATGTAAGATCGACCCTTGTTTTTCATCCTCAGGTCCGAAGGGGTCGTTTCGGCGTATGAAAGATTTGAGCGGTCAGTTTTCGGATATAAGGAAGGAGATAGTAGTCGAGTCCGATCTTGCCGGCATTGGCACCCGCGACGATGATGAAGATGCTGAGCAGAAGCATCTGCGGGTTGGTGCTGGTGGTGCCGCTGAACAGAAATGCAAAGTTCATGACCATTCCGAAGAAGGTTGCGGCGGTGGTGAGACAGCCGAGGATCAATCCCAGACCGACCAGGAATTCCCCCCACGGCACAAGGAAGTTAAACAATTCCACGTTCGTTATCGCAAAACCTTCCAGGAATGCGGCCCACCATCCTTGAACGGCCGGATGTTCCCCAACCGCTTTCTCGATCGCACCGTGCAAAAATCCCGTAGCATCAAATCCGCCCACAATTTTTTCCCAGCCTGCCGCCAACCACGCATACCCGAGATACAGCCTGATCACCAACAACACAAAGCTGGCTACAGCGCTTTCCCGCAAAAAACGGAGCATGGTTGCTCAGCCCCCGATTTTGAATTGTGAAGCGGATCCCCTTCACACTTTCAGTATAAAAGAAGTTCAAAAAAACATTTGTGATATATTTCACAAAAGGATGGGGCAATTGTGTGTCCGGCATGGAAATCGAGCCGCCCGTCGTCTGCATCCCCGGCAATGCTCATTGACATCGGCAAAGACGCAATGTATATTATGGATAGATATTATCCATAATAGTGTCGGAGTTGTGGTGACATGCATTACAGCATCGGTGTTGAATATGCCTTGCACTGTTTGGTCCATCTCGTTGATCCCCCCGTCGATCAGCCCATCGGGATCAAAGAGCTGGCCGCCTTCCAGGGAGCCTCCGAGTCCTATCTTTCAAAGATCTTCTCCAGGCTGGCCAAAGCCGGGATTGTCCGTTCCACCCCGGGAGTAAAGGGTGGTTACGAACTGGCAAAACCTCCCGAGGAGATCTCCTTTTGGGATGTGGTGGAGGCGATTGAAGGGCCGAAACCCATTTTCCAATGCAGAAATATTCTCGACAAATGCATCCTCTATCGGGAAAACGGGATGCCCCCCTCTCTGAAGTCGGCCCCCTGCCACATCAACAGAATCATGTTGGAGGCCGAACAACAGATGCGGGACTACCTGAAGGAAAAAAACCTGATGTGGCTGAAGCAAACCCTGGAGCAAGAGCTGCCGGAAAACATAAAGACCGCGTCCAGAGAATGGTTTCGAAACGCTTATGACAAGTAATTTTTTTACTCTCAATTATGGATAATATCTATCTCCAATACATATAAAGGTGGTGATTTCCTGCATTCATCGAACGACCGGCGGTTTTTATAAGGAGCGGCTTCCACAAAGATAATTCGGGAGGGGAAAGAATGCGTTTCGACCCACAAAAAGCCTGTCCAGATGCGTACACCGTCATGATGCAGTTGGAAAACTTCGTTCGTCAAAATCTGGATCATCAGCTGTATGAATTGATAAAAATCCGAGCATCTCAAATCAACGGCTGCGCCTTCTGTCTCAACATGCACACCCGGGATGCCCGAAAGCTCGGAGAAACGGAACAGCGGATCTATTTGCTGAATGCCTGGAGAGAAGCTCCCTTTTACACGGAGAAGGAACGGGCCGCTCTGGCCTTGACCGAGGCGGTCACGCGGATTCACGAGGACGGGGTTCCCGAGGAAGTGTATAAAGAAGTGCGGAAGCACTTTGACGAGACGGAATATGTGATCCTGATCATGGCCATCAATGCGATCAACGCCTGGAACCGACTCGCCATCTCCACCGGAAAGACCCCACAATAATCTGCCTTCACCGGGCGGAACCGTTGGAAATCGGTTCCGCCATTTTTTCGCCGGTTGCGAGGCGAAGTTTTCCCATCGATCAAAAACGCCGACGCTAATCGACCGCCTTGAAAACTCCCGGTAAAATTGCTACGATGCTGGGGGTATATCCTTTAGGAGAAACCGACAGGAAGGAATCGGACCATGAAACGACCCGTCATCATCGGCGTGGCCGGCGGAAGCGGATCCGGAAAAACGACCGTGGTCCGCAATGTCTGTGATCGTCTCGAAGGGTGCGTCGCCGTCATCGAGCAGGACGCCTATTACAGGGACCAATCCCATCTGCCGATGGAAGAGCGGAAAAAAACCAACTATGACCATCCGCTCGCCTTTGACCACGATCTCCTCATTTCGCACTTGAACCAGCTGCTAGAGAGGAAGCCCATCGAAAAGCCGGTATATGACTACACCCAACATACCCGGTCCCGGGAAACCGTCGCGGTGGCGCCCAAAGATGTGATCATCGTCGAAGGGATCCTCATTTTGGAGGATGAAAGACTTCGCGCACTCATGGATATCAAAGTCTTCGTCGACACCGACGCCGATATTCGCATCCTGCGCCGCATCGAACGGGATGTCAAGTCCCGGGGGCGCTCCCTCGATTCGGTGATCCAGCAGTATCTGACGACGGTGCGCCCGATGCACCAGCAGTTCGTCGAACCGAGCAAACGGTACGCGGATCTGATCATCCCGGAAGGGGGCTACAACCAGGTGGCCGTCGACCTGCTGGTGAACCAGATCCGGACCATTTTATCGAAACCCGCCATGGCCTGATCAAAAACTGCGCCCGGTTCCACCGGGCGTTCCTTTTTCAGGTGATTCTTTCCGTCGTTTGGATCTCGGCTTGCGGCACGCGACGGAAAAAGACCCGTGATATAATAGTTTTCAACGGGAGGGATGTGTTGTGTATCACGTAACCGTCTTCGACGACGAAGGAAAAAAACTGTTCGATGAGCCCCTGCAGGCGGAAAACGACGTGGAAGCCCGCGAAAAAGGACTGGCCTTGCTGGCTGAGAAGGAGTATCAGAACCATCCGTATCGCATCGTCCACACATCGGGACGCCTCGTCTCCTTCAACAGTCACAAGGGAAAAGCCCCCAAGTGATCGGTGCATCCCTATAAAAAGGAAAGGCCGGCTCCCCCTCCGGAGCCGGTCAAGTTGTGACTGCATCAGGCGGGATGATTTCCGTCGTGCGACCCCGAGTCAGGAAGGAAAATCGTCCTCCCGGTTCCCGGTCCCCAGGCTTTGCGGATAGTCCCTCAGCAGCTCCCTTCCGGATGGCCATCACAATGGGAATCGGCAATTCTCCTCCGCGCGGAAAAACGTCCTCGCCGTCCCGTTCCTCCTCATCGCAGCAGCCGCAGGCCGTTCAAGATCACCAGAATGGTGCTTCCTTCGTGGCCCACAACCCCGAAGGGAAGGGAGATGTGCCCGCCGAAGTTGGCGAGGATCAGGGAGAAGATCACCAGGGAGGCAAAGGCAAGGTTTTGTACGATGACGGTCCGGGACCGCCGCCCCAGGGAGAGGGTCGTGGCCACCCGGTCCAGATCATCGTTCATCAGCACCACATCGGCCACATCCAGGGCCACATCGGTGCCCGCCCGGCCCATGGCGATTCCCACGGAAGCCGTCGCCAATGCCGGAGCATCGTTCACCCCATCCCCCGCCATGGCCACGCGTCCGTACTTCATCTCCAACTCCTTGATCATCCGCACCTTGTCCTCGGGAAGCAATTCCGCATGCACCTCGTCCACCCCGACCCGGGCGCCGATGGCTTCACCCGTGCTGCGACGGTCCCCCGTGAGCATCACTACCCGGATTCCCATGCGCTTCAAACGGGACACCGCTTCCTTCGCTTCGGGACGAATCCGATCCTGCAGGGCGATCCAGCCGACCACACCCCTTTCCGAAGCGATCCCGACCACGGTTTTTCCCTCTTTCTCCAACCGCCCGATGATCCGGCCGTTTTCCCCGGTCCACTCTCCGTCCGTCACAAAGGCGGGTTTACCGGCCTTCCAGGTTCCACCTTTCCATTCGGCGACAACCCCGCTGCCGGTCATCGATTCAAAGCGGGTGGGACGCTCAATTTCCATGCCCCGCTGACGAGCCTGCGCGACGATCGCCTGGGCGATGGGGTGTTCGGAGACGCTCTCGATGGTGGCGGCGATGCGAAGAATCTCTTCTTCGCCATGTTCGCCGACGGGAATCACGTCGGTCACCTGCAGCCGCCCCTCCGTCAGCGTTCCCGTTTTGTCAAAGGCCACCACTTTAACGCCGGCCAGCCCCTCCAAAACCATGCTCCCCTTGAAGAGCACTCCTTTTCTCGCACCATTGGACATGGCCGACAGGACCGTCGGCATGATCGAAGCCATCACGGCACAGGGAGAGGCCACCACCAGGAAAACCATCGCCCGGTAGAAGGAGTCGCTCCAGTTCCAGGAGAACAGAAGGGGAGGTACGGTCATCAGAATTCCCGTCACCACCAGCACGGAGGTGACGTACCACCTTTCCATCCGCTCGATCACCTGCTGCGAGTGCGGCACCTCGCTCTGGGCCTTCTCCACGAGGCGGATGATCTTTGAAAACAGGCTATCATCGGCGAGGCGGGTTACCTCCACCAACAGCGACCCTCTTCCGTTCATCGTTCCGGCGTATACCTCGTCCCCCTCCCCTTTATCCACGGGCAGGGACTCACCGGTGATGGAGGCCTGATTGACCGCGGAACGCCCTTCGATCACCCTGCCGTCCGCGGGAATGCGGCTTCCCGGGCGGATCAACACGCGATCCCCAACGCGGAGCTCCTCGATGGGAACCACCTGCTGCCTTTGTCCGTCCACCCGGAGAGCCGTTTCCGGCTTCATCTCCATCAGCGACGACAAATCCTTCCGGCTCTTCCCTTCCGCCACCTGTTCCATGGCGCCGCTCAAGGCGAAGATAAAGATCAGCACGGCCCCTTCCAGCCAGTAGCCGATGGCCGCGGCACCCACCGCGGCGATGATCATCAGGAGATTGACGTCCAATTTCCGCTCCTGGGCAAGGGTGAGAATCCCCTCCCTCCCCTTGGCATATCCTCCGATGACATACGCCAGCACATACAGAAGCGTTGACACCCATCCCCACGTCGACTCGCCCAGCCAGGCAACCAGGGTCAACGCCCCGCAGACGGCTGCGGCAATTCCCTCGCCGTAGCGTATGAAAACACTCTCCCGCTCTTCTTCCGGTCCTTCAACGGGACGGAACACCGACGGTTCCGAACACGTCTTGGCCAATCCGTTCACGGCGTTCACCGCCTCCTTCAATTGATAATCATTATTGCTCTCCCTGAAACGGGCATGCTACCCGGTGACGGGTAGCACGCTAAATGATAATGATTATTATTATTTTTATCACCATCAAACATTTTGGCTACGTGAAACTTATTTATAATTATTATAATCTACTCTCTGCCAAAGGTAAAGGTGTTTTTTCACCCCGGTCCGTTTTCCAATTTCTTCTTCGTCTGAGTCCGCACCCCCGCTCGGGAACGCCACCGCAAAAAAAGCCGGCCCCGCGGGGACCGACTTTTCATCTCGCTTCGACTTTGTGCTCAACCCGTCTTGGTCCGAAGGTTTTTCTGACGACGTTCAAACACATGAGGACCGACATGGGGATGAAACCGAACGGACCGCTCGATGTAGATCTCATGCCACAGAATGAAGATCAACAGCGTCCAGATCTGCCTGCTGTAGTCGAACCGGCCGTCCTTGTGCATCTCCAGCAGGCGGGCGGCCTCCGCCTTGTTGATCCAATGATCCACGCGGCCGCCCGCCAGCTTTTCCCTCGCCCAGGCGTAAAACTCCTTCCTCAACCAGTGGCGGATGGGCACCGGAAAGCCCAGCTTTTTGCGGGAGTGGATCTCCTCGGGGAGAACATCCTTCATCGCTTCCCTCAACACCCACTTGGTCGTTCCGTCCCTGATTTTGTATTCCGCGGGAATTCGCGAAGCGACTTCAAATACCTTGCAATCGATGAACGGCACCCGCAGCTCCAGGGAATTGGCCATCGTCATCTTGTCCGCCTTCATCAGGATGTTTCCGCACAGCCAGGTGTGGATGTCCAAATACTGCATCTTCGTCACGTCATCCATGGCGTCCACCCGAGAATAAATGGGCCACGTCACTTCCCAGGGATGGTGATCCTTGAGGGCGGTGGAATCCGCAACGATTCTTTCTTTCAGATCTTCGTCGAAAATGAAGGCGTTGCCGAAATACCGCTCCTCCACCGTTTTGGAACCGCGAAGAAGAAAGCCGCGCCCCTTCATGCCCCGCGGCAGGCGGGCGGCCATCTTCCCCAGCTCCCCGCGGAGGGAGCGGGGGATGCGGGAAAACATCCGGAGCGCCTCCGGCTCCCGGTAGATGTTGTATCCCCCGAAAAATTCATCCGCCCCTTCCCCGGAGAGAACCACCGTCACATGGCGGCTGGCCAGCTGGGCGACGAAGTACAGAGCGATGGCCGAGGGATCGGCCACGGGTTCGTCCTGATGCCAGACGAGGCGGGGAAGTTCCTCCAAATACCGACGGGAGCTCACCAACAATTCATGGTGATCCGTCCCCAGTTTGGAGGCGGTCCGGCGGGCGATTTCCAGCTCGCTGTATCCGCCCACGTCAAACCCGACGGTGAAGGTTTTCACCTCTTCATGCCTGCTCAGAAGGGCGGCGATCGCGGAGGAATCCACGCCGCTGGACAAGAAGGCCCCCCGCGGCACGTCGCTGCCCCGGTGTTTGGCGACGGACTCCGCCAATGCCTCCTTCGTCTTTTCGACATGGTAGGAAATGGTGTGATCCCGTTCCGGTAGAAACTGCGCGGTCCAATAGGGAGCGACGGTCAACTTGTCCTTTTCCACCAGGAATCGATGGGCGGGGGGAATCTTGTGTATCCCTTGAAACATCGTGTCCGGGTCGGGAACATACTGGAAAGTGAGGTAGCGATGGAAGGAGACCGGATTCACCTCCCGGGGAACCCCGTCGAGCTCCAACAGCGACTTGATCTCCGAACCGAAGGCATAGGCCTCGGAGGTCTCCGTCCAATAAACCGGCTTGATCCCGAAATGATCCCTGGCCCCGAACAGCAGATCCTTTTGTCCGTCCCAGATGACAAATCCGAACATCCCTCTCAGAAACCGCGGACAATCCATGCCCATCTCTTCGTAAAGGTGGAGGATCGTTTCCGTGTCCGAATCCGTTTTGAACCGGTGTCCCTTTTGCTCCAGCCAATCCCGCAGCTCCTGATAATTGTAGATCTCCCCGTTGAAAACGATCCAAATCTCCCCGGTTTCGTTGCACAGGGGCTGTTCTCCCTTTTCCAGATCGATGATGCTCAACCGTCGAAATCCCAGACCGACCCGTTTATCCAGATGAAAGCCCTCGCTGTCCGGTCCCCGATGGAGGACAACCCTCGTCATTTTTTTGACGGTTTCGATTTCGACAGGCACTTGTTTCTTATGAAGCAAGGCAACAAATCCGCACATAACGGGGCTCTTCCCTCCAAACGATTCTGAAAATCGCGCGAACAGCGAGGGGTCGTTCAAGTCATCCTAAATTGACTGAAATGGATATAATTGATAGTTTTGCCTTGTTTAATATACAACAGAAAAATGATGGTTACAATACCCTATGCGCTTTCCTATACCGATGTTTCTCAGGGATACGCCTAATCCTTTCCTTCTCCGCCGGACGATCTCGGCACGACCGCCACGGTGCAGCGGGAAATGCAGATCAGCCTTCCCGCCTCATCGCAGATCCGGATATCCCACACCATCGTCGACCGACCCTTGTGAAGGGGCGTCGCCTCGGCGGTCACGGTTCCGTCCCGCTTGGAACGGACATGATTGGCGTTGATCTCCAGTCCGACCACATACTCCTTCTCCGGATCACAGTTCAGATAGGCTCCGTAGCTGGCCGCCGTTTCGGCCAGAACCACCGACGCTCCCCCGTGGAGAAGGCCGTAGGGCTGATGATGGCGGGAATCGACGGGCATCTTCATCACCACCCGATCCGGCGAAAGCTCCACCGGTTCGATTCCCAACAAATCGATCAAAGTGCTCGCATTGCCTGAGTCCCGACTCATCGCCGCGATCCCCTCCTTTTCAAATTTTTCTCAGCGACAGATCCATGGTACCATGATTGGCAAATTTCTCACAGATTTCTGTGGCATTCCCTTTGAAAAAGATCTCAAAGATATGCCATAATGGCACCTGGCCCTAAAGAGTTCAGCGCATGCCTCCATCTTGAAAAAAATGTAAAATTCATGTGGAAGAAATCGGGATGAAAACGTGGTAAAGTATCAGTGATCACGCTTCTATTCGACCCGATCAGTCATCACTACCTTGGGCGGAGAGGGGGATAGAAGTTGCGACCGTCTGCGCGGGAAACCGCAAGATCTGAGGAGTTTATTCAAAGGCTGATTCATACCGGTCTGCTTAGGGAAGAAGAGCGTTGGATCTCGGATATGATCCTGCCCGAACGCTTGATGCGCCTGCATCGGGTGTTGAATCAACGGACCCGATACATTTCCGTTTTGCTCGAAGCGATCGATGACGGACACAACCAGGCAGCCGTTCTGCGGACGGCGGATGCCTTCGGGGTGCAGAACATCTCCGTCGTCGAGGGGGACAAACCCTTTCACCCCAACAAAAAGATCACCCAAGGATCCCATAAATGGCTGACGATCAAAAAGCACCCGGACCTTCGGAGCGCGGTTGGGGAGCTGAGGTCGGAGGGATACCAGATCTGCGTCACATACCTCGGGGGCGATGCGGTCCCGATCGGGGAAATCGACCTCTCCAGGCCTACCGTGTTGCTTTTCGGCAACGAGCACCGGGGAATCTCGGAGGAAGCGGCCGAACTGGCGGATCAGAAATTTTACATCCCCATGGTGGGCTTCGTGCAAAGTTTCAACATTTCCGTGGCGGCCGCCCTCACCCTGCAGGAAGTGACGAAACGGGCCCGCGAAACGGCCGGGGATCGCTATTTTCTGACCGGCGAAGAAAAGCGGGAGCTGTTTCTGGAATGGATCATGCAGACCCTGCGGCCCCCCCTCAGGGAAAGGGTGCGAAAGACCCTGGAGGAAACCAAGCGCTCCTCCGGCGACCAGGGAAAGGGCATTCCCTTGTCCGTCTAAAGCAGCGATCCGGCACCGACGGATCCCGCGGGTAAAGTCCGCGGGATGTCCTTATCCATACCAAAGGGGGGTGTGCGCAAGGCACACCCCCCTCCCTGCTCCGGGACGCGTCCGGCCGGCGGTAAGAGTCCTTCACCCGGCGGAAAATTCGTACGCCCGCGCTTCTTGGCTTTTAAAACAGCTCTCCGTCGACTCCATCCCTTCTTCTTTTAATCCCCGTCGGATTCGACCATGTCCTTCAGCCGGGCCAGTCGGTCCTCCCAGAACCCTTCGAAATAGGAGAGCCACTCCTTCAGTTCCAGAAGGGGCTCCGATCGAAGGCGGTACCGTTTTTCCCGCCCCTCTTTTCTTTCCGTGACCAATCCCGCCTCCGACAAAACGCGCAGGTGTTTGGATACGGCCGTGCGGCTCACGGGGAAGTGACCGGCAATCCTGGTGACGGGCATCTCCTGTTCCGCCAGCAGTTTCAGGATCTGCCGCCGGGTGGGGTCGGCGATCGCCTGAAACACATCGTGCTTGGTGGAAGTGGTCATGCTGCTTCCCCTGCCTTTCCTTCCTTGTCGGCCCGAATCCGGAACAATCCGTGCGGAGGTCCCCATGACCCGTCCCTTACCATAATAAACGACCCTGCAGAAAAAGCGGAGAGCGGATCTCGTCCGCGACAGGAAAAGAATTACCCTTCCACGTAGTTGCGCAGACGAACCTGCACGATCTCCTTCCAACCATGGTCCATCCGATCGCGGATGGCCGCATTCGTGTCCCGCCCTTTCGGAATGATCTCTTCCGGGGCACCCCACCCGTCATGGACAAGGGTAAACTCCGTCTGCCCTCCCCGTTCCTTCAATTCAAAGGTGACGCGCCACCCGGACGTATCCCAGGAGAAGACCAGCCGATGTGGCGGATCCAACTCCAACACCTCGCACGGCAACGGGCCGAAGGGCGTCTGCAATGTGAAGGTGCTGCCCACTTCCGGTTGAAAATCATTGGGCATGAACCAGGCGGCGATGCCCTCCGAAGTGGAAACGGCTTTCCATACCCGATCAATGGGGGCGTTTAAGAGCACGGTCTGGCGAATCGCCGGCAATTTGCGTTGATTTTCCATTTTAAACCCTCCCGATCCGATTAAATATGAAACCATTTGGTTTCGTTTTGATTATATAAAACCAAATGGTTTCACATAAACAGAAATTTTTTCCTCTCCGGGCTTTTATCATTCCAATAAACGGCGAGGTCCATCCGTTGTCACCGCCGGGAGCCGCTTTGAACCCGCGACGATCGGACCCGGCAACGAAAATTTACAAGCTTGTCCACATTGGATAAAATGACCAATAAGCCCACATGTCAACGAAATGGGGGAACCGACATGGATCATCGCCACTGGTTGAAACAGGCGGTCAACATGGCCTCCGAAAACGTCCGCAGCGGCCGCGGCGGCCCCTTCGCCGCCATCATCGTGAAGAACGGGGAGGTGATCGGCCGGGGCGTCAACGAGGTGACCGCGTTGAGGGATCCCACCGCCCACGCGGAGATCCAGGCCATTCGGCAAGCGTGCCGCCGTTTGCAGGCGAGCGGGCTCGACGGGACGATCATGTACGCCAGCGGCGAACCTTGTCCCATGTGCACCGCCGCCATCTACTGGACGGGGATCGAAGCCGTCTATGTGGCCTGTTCCACGCGGGAATTGCTGCAGGCCGGTTATCCCGACGGCCTCGCGCACTATCATGAAGACATCCGGAAACCGCCCGAAGAACGCTCCATTCCCTTTCATACCGTCCCTGTCGAAGGGTATCTGGAACCTTTCCGGATTTGGAAAGAGCTCGCCGGCTCCGAATGATCCCGAATCGGCAACGAAAATCCCGGTTTCCTTCGGAAACCGGGACCGCCGTCCTTACTCCCGTTTTTCAAGGACTTCCCGCAGCGCCTCCGGATTCGTCACAGGCGCCCGGCAGGCATAATTTTGGCAGACGTAGGCGGCGGCTTTTCCGCCCAGGGCCCGGTGCTCCCGGACATAGGGGATGAGCTTCTCCACCTCCGTCGCTGCGGGTCCTTCGGGGCGGTATACCCATACCGCCTCCGGCAAAAACAACCGCCCCACCACGTCCAGCATTTGCCGGGTGTCCGCCTGCTTAGGACCACCGGCCACCACGATCTCCCAGGTCGGCCCCAGGGCGAACTGCACCGCCGTCAGGAAAAAGGTGTGGGCCACCGGCGCCTGCCGGATCGTGCCGGCAAAGGCCGTAAGCTGCCGTTCCGCCTCCTTTTCCAACCGGGGATCGGCCAGCAGCCGGGCCAACCGGATCAGGTTGTACGCCGCCACCGAATTCCCGGAAGGAGTGGCCCCGTCGTAGATCTCCTTGGGGCGGGTGAGCAGCTTCTCCCCGTCCGAACCGTAGAAGAAAAATCCCCCCTCCTCTTTATCCCCGAACAAACGGATCATCTCCCGGGTGAGATCCGCCGCGCGGCGCAGATAATCGATCCGCAGGGTGGCTTCGTACAGCTCCATCAGCCCCCAGGCGAGAAAGGCGTAATCGTCCAGATAGGCCGGAATGGCCGCCTCTCCGTCCCGGTACCGGGCCAGGAGCCTCCCGTCTTCCCGGCGCATCTTCTGAAGGATGAAGCGGACAGCCCTTTCCGCGGCATCGGCATATCTCGTCTCCCCCAATACCCTCGCCCCGCGGGCCAGAGCGACAATCATCAAGGCGTTCCACGAGGTGAGGATCTTGTCGTCCCTGTGCGGGCGAACGCGCCGCTCCCTCGCCCGGAACAGTTTCCCGCGCGCCTCTTCCAGGATCCGTTCCAGTTCATCCACGCTCATGCCGTGCCGGGCGGCGACGGAGGAAGGGGAGAAATCGATCCGGTGCAGAATGTTTTTCCCCTCGAAGTTGCCCGCATCGGTGACATCGTAACACTCGCAAAACAAAGCGCCCGTCTCTTCCCCCAGCACCTCGCGGATCTCCTCCGTCGTCCAGACGTAGAACTTTCCCTCCTCTCCTTCGGAATCGGCATCCTCCGCCGAATAAAATCCCCCCTCCGGCGACGTCATGTCCCGCAGCACATAGGTGAAGATCTCCCGGGCCACCCGGGAATAGGTCTCCTTCCCCGTCACCTGGTAAGCCTCCAGATAGGCGACGGCCAGGAGCGCATTGTCATAGAGCATCTTTTCAAAGTGGGGCGTGTGCCACCGGTCGTCCACCGAATAACGGGCAAACCCGAATCCCAGATGATCGTAGATTCCGCCCCGGCGCATCGCCTCCAGGGTTTTCTCCACCATCTTAAGGGCCCTCTTCTCCCCGGTTCGCTTAAAGTGGCGCAGCAAAAAGAGAAAGTCATGGGGGCGGGGAAATTTGGGCGCCTGGCCGAAACCGCCGTATCGCTCGTCGAACTGGGCGGACAGTTGTTCATACGCCTCCTTCAAAACCGCCTCCGACAACTCCCCCCTTCCCGCGGAATTCATGTACCCCCGGACCGCCTCCGTCACCCGGTCCCCCGCCTGAAGGAGTTCGGACCGCCTTTGTTTCCAGGCATCCGCGACGCGCTCCAAAATTTCCATCAGTCCCATCCGCCCGTACTTGCTTTTTTTCGGAAAGTATGTCCCGGCAAAGAAAGGCTTTTTCTCCGGCGTCATGATCACCGTGAGGGGCCACCCTCCCTGGCCGGTCATCGCCTGACACACCGTCATGTAGACGTGATCCACATCGGGCCGCTCCTCCCGATCCACCTTGATCGCCACATAGTCCCGGTTGAGCATCCGGGCCACCTCTTCATCCTCGAAGGACTCCCGCTCCATGACGTGACACCAGTGGCAGGTGGAATAGCCGATGGACAAAAAGATCGGCTTATCCTCCCGCTTCGCCTTTTCAAAGGCCTCCTCGCTCCAGGGATACCAATCCACCGGATTGTGGGCGTGTTGCAGGAGATATGGGGATTTTTCACGGATCAGACGGTTGGATTTTTTCATGATAAAACCCCCGATTTTTCGATTGGTATATCTTCCCACGCTCAAAAAGACTGTATCATCTTTACCCCATTCATGCAAAGCGGATTGCCGGTCGGCGTGTTCTCGCCCCGAAGGCCCAAACCCGTTCGAATCGGACAAGCGGCGAAAAAATTCACCTCATGGTATCCGGGCGGAGAAAACCTCATGAGAGACTCGGCTCGAAAAGCTTCGGCAGGCGGGGCCTGACGGGTCTGTCAGCTTATTTTTGTGCATAAACCGCTTGTGCCCATTCATGAAACAACCATCTATTTGTTCAACAAATCACATAAAATAGACGGTTAGAAAAGGGAAAGGGCAAGAACAATGAGAGGTGCGGATGGTTGGAGAGGCAGGGCATGGGGGTGAATATAAACGTCTAACCGTTGATGGTAAATGTTCCACACCCGGTCTTCCACTGCTGAATTTTCGCCATCCGTCAAACTGCCGCTCTCCTTTGCGGATTGGAGGGAAAATCATGGGCATTGGCTTCGAGGAAACCACGTCGGATAAGGAGATCAACGGGAATCGATGATTGACATTCGGAAGCCATTCGTCTTGAGCACCCTCGTGGTGATCGGTCACGCTTATACCGACTTGACATGACAGCGAGATCGTAAAACTGCCTCTCTCTTTATCTATTCCTTTCACATGCCTACGGTTTTGAAGCAGACGCGGATGCCCGTCCTAGGGATCGCCCGCCGCGTTCGATCAGTCTTTAGTTCCCTTGAGTCCATCCGTGGAGTGTCGAAGCGTTCAAAGCGGCAAGCGATCGCTCATGGTCAACCCCATCCCCCCTTGAAAAAAAAAAAGCGAGGCCGAATGGACCTCGCTCTCATCCCGTCCCTTAAACCTCGGAATTCCGCATACGATGCATCCGTTGAACCCGACGCCTCACACCCTCGATTTCAAGCGCCCTCGCCCCGCTTGTTCAACATCTGAAACACCTGTTCCACATCCTTGTCCCCTCTGCCCGAGAGGTTGACGAGAAGGATCCGATCCTTCTCCAGGGTCGGCGCCAGCCGGATGGCGTGGGCAATAGCGTGGGCGCTCTCCAGGGCCGGCAGGATGCCCTCCGTTTTCGCCAACAGTTGGAACGCCTCCAGCACTTCTTCGTTGGTGACGGTGACGTATTCGGCCCGTCCCGTCTCCTTCAGATGGCTGTGCTCCGGTCCGATGCCGGGATAATCCAGTCCGGCGGCGATGGAATAGGTGGGGCGCGGATTCCCCTGTTCGTCCAACAGAACGAGGCTTCTGAAGCCGTGAAGCACGGAGGGCACTCCTTCGGTCAGCGTGGCCGCCTGATCCGGTTCGACGCCGATCAACCGCACCCCTTCGTCCTCCAGGTAGTGGGCAAAGGCTCCGATGGCGTTGCTTCCGCCGCCGACGCAGGCGATAACGGCGTCGGGGAGACGCCCCTCCTTCTCCAGGATTTGACGCTTCGACTCTTCACTGATGATCGACTGGAAATGCTTGACCATGGACGGGAACGGGTGCGGTCCCACGGCGGAACCCAGCAGGTAGAAGGTATTCTCGTAGTTGGCGACCAAATCGGCCAGGGCCTCATCCACCGCGTCCTTCAATCTTCCCTGCCCCTTGGACACGGGAACGACTTTGGCCCCCAACAGTTCCATCCGGAACACGTTCAGCGCCTGTCTCTTCGTATCCTCCGCGCCCATGTAGATGGTGCAGTCCATGCCGAACATGGCACAGGCGGTCGCCGTGGCCACCCCGTGCTGACCGGCGCCTGTCTCGGCGATGACCCGTTTGGCTCCCATCCGCTTGGCCAGCAAAATCTGCCCGATCGCGTTGTTGATCTTGTGCGCACCCGTGTGATTCAAGTCCTCGCGCTTGAAATAGATCTTGGCGCCCTTCAAATGTTCCGTCAGATTCCGGGCGTAGGTCAGGGGAGTTTCGCGGCCGACGTACTCCCGCAAGTAATAAAGGTATTCCTCTTTGAAATCCGGATCGTCCTTGTGCCGTTCAAACTGCTCCGCCAGTCGGTCCAGCACTTCCTGCAGTTCCGGAGATACAAAGCTTCCCCCATATTGACCGAAATAACCCTGCTCAATCTCAACTCGGCTCATCTCGATTCCTCCTCGAACTCCGCCTGAAAACTGGGCGTTGTTCACTGCAGTATAGAACTTGTTTGACAAATTGTCAACTCTGAAAGTTCGCCCTCAAGGATCCGGTCACAGAACTTCGAACAAAAATACGGTGCAGAAGATGCAATCAAAAACACGGGCGGGGGAAGGCATCCTTCCTCCCGTCCCGTGCAAAGTGCGTCTGCCGCCGCACCCTCCCGGAACCGGCCGATCACTTCGTGCAGGGGCAGGGAGTGTCGTGTACCGGAGGCGGGGCGGGGGGCAGCACGGGTTTCGGGGCAAGCGGCTTGGGATGCTCGACGTAATTGAAGGTACCCCTCTTGTCCGGCGCGGTGCCGTACGCCCACCGGCCGCAAGCGCTTTCGTTGCCCTTCGAGAAATTGAACAGGGTGTACGCCACTTCGTTGATTTGGTACTCCCGCGGGAAGGTGGTGGGAACCACCTTGCCTCCTTCGCAGGCCTCCAATTCCTTGATCGCGGCCATCCACTGGTTCTGATGCATGTTGTCCCGGGCGATCAACCAGGAGAGCATGTCTTTGACGCCGCGGTCATCCGTCATCTCCCACAACCGGACCGCTTGCAGTCGCCCCTGGGATTCGGCGTTCAGATTGGCCCGGAAATCGGCGAGCAAATTGCCGCTGGCAATGGTGTACCGCGCGTTCCAGGGATATCCCACGCTGTCCGTCGGAGTGGCTCCCAAGCCGGAGACGATCACATGCTGGGGGTTCATCCCGCCCATCACCGCCTCGATCACCGGGTTTTTGGCCGCCTCCTCCTGATCCTTGACGGGGGCGCCGTCCAACAGCCGGGCGATCATGGTGGCGATCATCTCAATGTGCGCCAGCTCTTCGGTGCCGGTGTCGAGAAGCAGGTCCCGGTATTTCGATTTCGATTTGCACCGGCAATTCCACCCCTGAAACAAGTATTGCATGGCGACGGTGATTTCTCCGAACTGACCGCCGAGGATTTCCTGCAATTTTTTGGCGTAGATCGGATCCGGGCGTTCGGGTTTGGCCTCGTACTGCAACTCTTTCACATGAAAAAACATGGAAATGCCTCCTTCTCAGGTCTTCCCTCTCCAATCATATGAGGCAGCCGCCCATCTGGTGAATGACGATGCATCGGAAAGGCTTTCCCGAGCCGCATCCTAACGGATGCGGCTGAGGCTGTTGACAAAGAAGGGTCAACAGCCTTTTTTGTTGAATTCGGAATAAAACAATTCCGAAGGAAGGTTTTTATATGTTCAGGACGAACCCA
>NZ_PVNE01000038.1 GCF_003001905.1 Planifilum fimeticola | reverse complement strand
AAACATCAAAAAAATGGCCTTGCTCCTCTCGAAGAGAGGAAAAGGCTTTGTGATCCGCCTAATTTACCAAATCTAATTTCCTTTATCTGTTTATTTCCCATAAACATGCAACCCCTGGCGCTTTTCTTGCGAAAAGAGCCAGGGGGTTTGTCATCAATCTCACGACCCGGTCGATCCGGGTCGTTCTTTTCTGGTCACTTATTTCTTTCCCTCGAGGAAAAACTTCTCGATGTCGTCCAACATCAAGTTGGCTGCGAGAATGCCGCCGGCGGTGTTCCAGATCGCATCGCTGACCTTGTGGGCGTTCCCGCTTTTGACGACCTTCAGATTCTTCCACAGGGAATCTCCGGTCCATTCCTTTTCCGTTTTCGCCGCTTCGCCGTCTCCCGTCTCATAGGTGAAGTAGAAAAGGACGTCCCCTTCCATGTCGGGAATGCGTTCCTTGGTCACCTCGTCGGCAAATTCCTGTTTGTCGTGGGAAGGCGGTCGCTTAAAACCGATTTGCTCCAGGATCACACCGGAGAAGGAATCCTTGTAGTAAATCCGCGCGTTTCCGGGCATGAAGCGGACGACGGAGATCTCTTTGTTCACCTGGTCCCCCAGCTTTTTACGGATCTCTTCGATCCGCTGATCGAACGAAGCCATCAGTTCTTTTCCTTTTTCCTCCCGGTTGACCGCTTTGGCGTACAGTTCAAAGTTGATCTTCCAGTCGCCGCGAAGGGTTTCGGAAAAGACGGTGGGAGCGATTTGGCTGAGATGGTCGTACCACTTTTCCTGGCGTAATTTGTTGCCGATGATCAAATCCGGTTTCAGGGCGGCGATGGCTTCCAGATTGATGTCGCTCTCCGTTCCGACCACTTTCACGCCTTTCATCTGGTCGGCGATATGATCATACCAGGGGTCGCCCAGCCAGGATTTCACGGCGCCCACCGGTTTGATTCCCAAGGCGAGCAGGGCTTCCGTCCCTTCGTTGGTGAGGATGACGACCCGTTGGGGATCCTCGGGGACTTCCGTTTTCCCCATGGCGTGTTCGACGACGAGGGAAGAGGAGGAGGAATCCTTTGTATCGTTCTGCCCGGGATCCGTACTGGTTCCGCAGGCGGTCAAAGCCAGCAACAGGGCGATGGATGCCGCAATCCAGCGAACTTTCCCGAATATCATGTGTAGCCCTCCTGAGAGTTAATTGAAAATGAATATCATTTACGATGAATAGAATAAACCGAATGGATGATACTTGTCAACGAGGGAATGATAATGATTATCATTGACAGTTGTTTCAAACCCGTATAGACTGGTGGTGAGATCTTCATCCACAGAAAGGTTCGAATCCCTTGAGCGCTTTGATGAGAACCACGCACCAAAAAATTGCGGGCATTGTACTTGGAATCGTCCTGGTCATCCTGTTTGCGTGTTGCAGTGTGGTGTACGGGTACACCGAAGTGGGCTGGAAGACGGCGCTTCAGTCGCTGACCGATTTCAACGGTTCCAAGGAGCACATCATCGTGCTGGAAAACCGCATTCCGCGGGCGTTGATCGGGGCGGCGGTCGGCGTGAGCCTGGCGATCGCCGGTGCCCTGTTGCAGGGGTTGACGAGGAATCCGCTGGCTTCGCCGGACATTTTCGGCATCAACGCGGGCGCCGGCTTTTTCATCGTCTTGTCGGCCACCTTCTTTTCCGTTTCATCCATTCATCAATTTGCCTGGCTCGCCTTTTTCGGAGCGATTTTGTCCACGGTCATCGTCTATTTGCTGGGCGCCGCGGGGCAGGGCGGCTTGACGCCCGTGAAGCTGACGCTGGCGGGCGCGTCGCTGTGGCTCCTGTTCGCCTCCTTGACCCAGGGGATGCTCGCTCTGAACGAAAAGGCCCTGGAGGAGGTGCTGTTCTGGCTGGCGGGATCCGTGGAGGGCAGAAAGCTGGAGGTGCTCCTGGCGGTCTTGCCCTATCTGGCCGTCGGTTGGCTGGGGGCGCTCTTGCTGTCCGGGCAGATGAATGTGCTGTTGATGGGGGAAGATGTGGCCGTCAGCCTGGGTCAGCGGACCGTCGTCGTCAAAATTCTCGCCGGCGTTGTCATCGCGCTGCTCGCGGGCGGGTCCGTCGCCGTCGCCGGACCCGTGGGTTTTATCGGAGTGGTGATCCCCCACATCGCGAGGGGGTTGGTGGGGATGGATCAGCGCTGGGTGATTCCCTACAGCGCCCTGCTCGGAGCGATCTTGCTGCTTCTCGCCGATATCGGGGCACGGTACGTCATCATGCCCAATGAAGTTCCGGTGGGGGTCATGACCGCTTTGATCGGGACACCCTTCTTTATATACATCGCGCGAAGGGGGCTGAGACGGTTATGAGCCGGTATCTTCCCTTTCGCCTGAAACGGGTCTCCCTGCTGGTGGACAAAAAAGCGGTCGCCCTTTTGGGGATCCTTTTGATCCTGATCGCCGGTGTGGCGGTCCTCAGTCTCGGCACAGGGGATATGGCCATCCCTCCGGTGGATGTGGTCAAAGCCCTCTTCGGCGCGGGGGAGGGGATGCAGGAGTTGGTGGTCCGCTCCTTCCGGCTTCCCCGCATTCTCCTGGCCATGATGGCGGGGATGGCGCTGGCGGTGTCCGGCGCCGTGCTGCAGGGGATCATTCGCAATCCGCTGGCGTCGCCGGATCTGATGGGGATCACCGGCGGTGCTTCCTTTGCGGTGGTCAGTTTTTACACCGCCTTCAGCGACCGGGCGAATGCCCTGACTGTCAGCGTCCAATGGCTGCCCCTGGCGGCCTTTATCGGCGCCTTTCTCGTGGGGGTGGTCGTCTACGCGCTGGCCTGGAGAGGCGGGGTGACCCCCCTTCGGCTCGTGCTGATCGGCATCGGTTTGACCCACGCCATGCAAGCCCTGACGACCATCATGATCCTGTTCGGGCCGATCTATTTGGCCACACAGGTTCACATTTGGACGACCGGAAGTGTGAACGGTTCCAACTGGAACCACGTCACCACCCTTCTTCCCTGGGTGCTGTTGATGCTCGCCTTCATCTGGATCGGCGCGCGAAAGCTGAACATCCAGGAGTTGGGGGAAGAGATCGCGAGGGGGGCGGGAAGCAGGGTTCAGCGGGATCGGCTGCTCCTATTGGCCTTCAGCACGGCCCTCGCGGGAGGAGCGGTGGCCTTTGCCGGAGGAATCGGCTTTGTCGGATTGATGGCGCCGCATATCGGGAGAAGACTGGTCGGACCCTCTTACGGGGCGCTGATTCCGGTGTCCGCGCTGATCGGCGGCCTGTTGGTCATGGGAGCGGATTGGATCGGACGGACGGCGTTTTCTCCCCTGGAGGTACCCGCAGGTGTGTTTACCTCGGCGATCGGCGCACCTTATTTCATCTACCTGTTGATTCGGAGTCGAAATTGAAGGGGTGTCGGGGATGAATGCGCTGGAAACGAAATCCCTCACATTGGCCTACGGGGATCAGGTGGTGATCGAGAATCTGGATCACTGCTTCCCGAAAGGGAAGATCAGCGTCCTGATCGGCTCAAACGGCAGCGGAAAATCCACCCTGCTCCGTTCCTTGGCACGGCTTTTGAAACCCCGGGAGGGGTCCGTCATCCTCGACGGGAAGGCGATTACCACCATGTCCACCAAGGCGGTGGCCCGGGAAATGGCCCTTCTGCCCCAGTCGCCGGAATGCCCCGAGGGCCTCACGGTGCTGCAGTTGGTGAAGCAGGGGCGGTATCCCTATCAAAACTGGATGCAGCAATGGTCGAACGAAGATGAGCGGGCCGTGAAAAAGGCGCTGAAAACCACCAACTTGGAAGGTTTTGAGGAGCGACCGGTGGATTCCCTTTCCGGCGGACAGCGGCAGCGGGTGTGGATCGCGATGGTGCTCGCCCAGGAGACCGATACGATTTTGCTGGACGAACCGACCACTTATCTGGATTTGTCCCACCAGCTCGATATCCTGGATCTGCTTTACGAACTGAATCGGAACGAGGGAAGGACCATCATCATGGTGCTTCACGATTTGAATCTTTCCGCCCGGTATGCGGACAACATGGTGGTGGTGCACGACAAGACGGTGTTTGCCCACGGAAAACCGGATTCGATCATTACCCCGGAACTGGTGAAAAAGGTGTTCGGCATCGAATGCCTGGTCATGAAGGATCCCGTTTACGGAAAACCGTTGTGCATTCCATGCGGAAAAGGGAGACGAGTGGAAAATGAAAACCTTCGTGCTGTCGACACTCAGTGAGGAGGACGTGATCCGCCTCGAAAAGGATTGTAACCTGGCGGTCCGGCTTCAACCCGACGCAGGCCGGATCGATCCCCGCGTGTTGATGGACGGGGATCAGGCTGCATACTTGCTTCGCGATTTGACGGACCGGCTGGGGTCCCCTTCCCTGTACGTCACCGCTTCCCTGCTCCTCAAACAATACAGTTACTGCCTGTTGATGCCGACCTTGTATGCGATGACCCTGTTGGATAAGGGGCTCAAGGTAGAAGCGGACAACTGCCTGTTGGAAGTCACTTTTCCCGGAGATGGCGCCTGGCGGGCCCGATTGCACCTGAAGGACCGGGAGGTCTCCTCTCCCGAAGGAAGCGACCGTGCCACCTGGCGGGAAGGACTTGTCGAGGCGGTGTTCCGGAATCATCTCGCGAAAGTGATCCGGACGGTTTCCCGGGTCTCCGGCCTGTCGCCAACCGTTCTCTGGGAGAATGCGTCGATCTACTTCTACTGGATGTACGAAGCCTACATGCCGGGGAAAGTCGGGGAGGATAAGAGGAGTCGTATCGCCGAGGATTTTCACTTCCTGCTAAGCGCCCATCCCTCGCTTTTCGGAGAACGAAAAAATCCGCTCAAGCGGTTCTTCTGCGAGAAGTGTTGCCTTCCCGGATGCGACCAGCCGGTGCGGATCCGCAAAACCTGCTGTCTCTATTGTGAAATCGGGGACGGGCAGCTGTGCCAAACCTGCCCGAAACGGCGCTGCCGCTGAAGCTTTTGGCGTTCCGTCACCCTTTTCATGCGTACCTCTTCTTTTCGCAAACGGGGTTGTAAAGGCAGCGCCTGCATTGGTTTGCCGTCGCGGATACGAAGGTTTCTCCCGTTTCTTCCACTTGTCTCATCTGTTGCAACACGGCGAGGAGCTCCCTTTTCATTTGATCATCCCAATGATAGCGGAAGGTTTTCCCGTCGGAATAACGGATTTCCCCGCTTTCGACGGGTTTGCCGAATCGAACCTCGGCAAGCCGCATATAGGCGGCCAATTGCATGACGTGACCGCGATAGGCGGTGTTTTTCTTCGGAGCCCCCGATTTGATCTCGACGATATGCAAGCGGCCGTCGTTTTCCCAAACCTCGTCCGGCTTCCCCTTGATTCCCCATTCCGGGTCCACCCAGGTGCGGCGGGTTCCGTTCATGTCGGAGTAAAGCAGCTTTCCCTTCGGTTTCCGTTTTCTTCCCTTTTTGACCCAATATCCGATCAGGACGGCGATCAACAAAAGCGCAAGGATCAGTTCCATCCTCATCCCTCCTAGTGGATCATCAACGCCAGGCACAGCAAACCGAAAACGACCCCCAAACCGATCAGCAGGACTTGGCTCTTCGGCACGGTCACCTCCCTTTGCCGGAAATGCTTGTGGTATTCAATTCCCTCTTCCAACCGGTGCGTGTCCGGCTCTTGCGGCCAATGCAGTTTTCCTTGTTCCTCCAGCTTTTCCAGACGAAATTGTTCCTGGCAGTAGCAAAACTTTTGAATCTCCGATGCGGTGAACATCTGCTTTTTTGGCATTTTATTCACTCCTTTCGTTTATAATTATAAAGTGAATTTCATTATTATTACAACAGGCATAACGCGTTTCGGGTGATGAAATCTAATTTAAGTCTAATAAAGGAAATGGGATATGGCCGTCTCTCCACCCCCGCGAATGTCTCAAGGGAAGAGAGATCAAAAAAGCCGGGGGAGAAAGGGATGTCCCTTCTCCCCCGGTTTGGACAGCGCCCGCCCCTTTTCATTCAAATCGGATCAGAATCCCCGCTTTGTCGTCGGAGACCTTGAACCGGGGCATCCGTGCGCAGGTGTCATCCTGCCGTTCTTCCCGTAAGAGTTCATCCATCATCGTCGCCAACCCCTCTTGTCCGATCCTTCGCACCCACTCCGCTTCATCTCTGTGCCGGGGATCCATGCCGTCCGTGACGAGCAGGAGGAAGGAGAGACCTTTGAGGGATAGGGTTCCTGACTGCAAATACTTCTCCAGGGCGGGATCCCCGTTGATCACGGGATAGCCCCCCGGCCTGTTTCCCCGTGCGCGGTTTTTCCGCAGATCTTCCCGGATCGGTTCCGGGAGGGCTCCATCCGGTCGGCTCCCTTCGAATTCCTCCACCCACCGGGAAAGAACCCGATCGTCCAGGGGTTTGACCCGGTCCTCGGCAAGCGACAGGACCTCGCCGTTGCGGCTTGCGGCATAGATCTTACAGTCGCCGCTTTGCACCCATTCCAGACGATCCTCCCGGATTTGAACCACGGCGTGGGCCGCGCTCCAGCAGCGGGACGGATCGGATACATCCACCCCGTACGATTGCATGAGGGTCCGGAGCCTCCGGTTGGCTTCCAGGGTGAGAAAGCGGAGGGAATCGGAATCCTCCTGCCCAAGGAATGTGCTCACCACCGTTTCCATGGCGATCCGGCCGGGACTCCGTCCGAGGGGATCGCGCGCGGGTTCGATTCCGGTCGCCCCGTCCACCACTCCGTATCGATGGGCGGGTTGATGGAGGATCAGCCCGTCTTCGTTCC
The DNA here is from genome assembly GCF_003001905.1 of Planifilum fimeticola. Classification (NCBI taxonomy): domain Bacteria; kingdom Bacillati; phylum Bacillota; class Bacilli; order Caryophanales; family Thermoactinomycetaceae; genus Planifilum; species Planifilum fimeticola. The sequence continues at coordinate 12,878 of NZ_PVNE01000038.1, read as the reverse complement.
AATCGCCCGTCCCCTTGCGGGTGCAGCTTTCGATTTTCCAGATTCCTTTCACTTTTTTCTCTCCTCACGCCGAATGGTTTTGTTGACGCGGACGACACCGGCGGAGAATGCGGAATCCGCCCCGCCGGCCCTCTCCTTTTTCTCCGCCCGCCCGCTGGATTGATTCCGGTGCCAGAACCAGGCCATGACGGCGAAGCCTGCGGCCGCTATCGCGTAAACCCGCCAAAGATCCGCCCCGGATTCCAGCAGCAGATAGGCCAGGGCCGGCCCGGCCGCCGCTCCCAGATCCTGGGCCAAAGCGGTCAGGGGCAACAGGGAATCGTTGCGGGTGCGGACCGCTTCATCCGCGGCGAGGGAGTCGGAGAGGGTGGTGAGGGAAGTTCCGGTCAGCAGAACCAAAAGGGTTGCCGCCGTCCACAGCGGAAACGCCGAGAAGATCAACATCACCGACAACCCCGCGGCGGAAAGGATGAGCGAGGCCACAAACAAAGGGATCCTGCCCGCCGTGCCGTCCGACCAGCGACCGATCCGCCCCGCCAGGAACGGTTCCCACACCCATCGCGCGCCCTGAAGGATTCCGGACCAGGCGGTGGCGGCCAGGGTGAAGCCCATAAGCGTCACCGTTTCGCCGAAGCGGAGAATGAAGGCGCTCAGCGTGGAGGGGAGAATCCCCTGAAAGACCAAGGCCACCCAAAAAACGCTGAACAATACGGGAAAAACCGTTCCCCACCCGAGCGGATGGCGGGCCGGTTTTTCTTTTTTTGTTTCTGCCTCCCCTCCGGAAATCGTTTCGGAGGGGAAAGAAAGGAGCAGGAGGATTCCGATCAGGGACAGGCCTCCAAAGAGCAGCGACGTGTTCCGAAGGCCGATCCAGGGGCCCAACAGGCCGCCCGCCGCCATCCCGATGAGGCTTCCCAAACGGTACAAACCGTTGTAGGTCCCTGTCATTTCTCCCCGGTTCTTCCCGTTTGCGGCGCGGATGATCGCATAGTATCCGCCGATCCGCAAAAGCGACCATGCCACCCCCCAGAGCGAGCGGAGGAGCAGCCAGGCCGGTAGACCGTCGGCGAAGCCGTATCCGACGGTAGTCAGACTGCCCAGGGCGACGGCGAGGAAGATCCCCGCGCGAAGGGAGATTTTCCGATACATTCGCCCGACCAGCGGATGAATCGGCAGGCGGATCCACCGGTTGACGGACAGGATCAGCCCCACTTCCCAAAGGGAAGCGATACCCCCTTCCCGCCAGTAGATGGGCAGCACGATATACAGCATGGAATCGCCCAGGATGCAGAGCGCCGTTACCAGTCCCAGCACGACCACCGGTTTCTTTTCAGTCAAAGCGGTTCTCATCTCCGTTTCTGCCTGCCGATGCCGGAGTGAAAAGGGCGAGGGAGCTTTCGTCCCTCGCCTGACTTCGGGATGTCACACCTGTGGGTCGGCCACCTTGACCAGCTGTTTGCCGATGTTTTCGCCCCGAAACAGCCCGAGGAAGGCACGGGGCGTGTTTTCCAGACCTTCGATGATGGTTTCCCGGTATTTCAGCTTCCCCTGGGACACCCACTCGGTAAGCCGCTTCATCCCCTCCGGGAACCGGTCGGCGTAGTCGGAGACGATGAATCCCTTCATCATCGCGCTGTTGATCAGCAATCGGGTGAAGTTCCGCGGCCCCACATCCGGTTTTTCCAGGTTGTACAGGGCGATTTGGCCGCACAGGACGATGCGGGCCTGATAATTGATCTTGGTCAAGACGGCGTCGGTGATGTCTCCGCCGACGTTGTCAAAGTAGATGTCCACCCCCTTCGGACAGGCTTGTGAGAGGGCCTTTCTTATGTCGGGGACGGTTTTGTAATTGATCGCCGCGTCGAAGCCCAGTTCCTCCGTGATATACCGGATCTTTTCCTCCGATCCGGCGATGCCGACCACGCGGCAGCCGTGAAGCTTGGCGATCTGACCCGCGGCGCTTCCCACCGCTCCGGCGGCTCCGGAGACCACCACCGTTTCACCGGACTTCGGCTTGCCGATGTCCACCATGCCGAAATAGGCGGTCAAGCCGGGCATGCCCAAAATGCCCAGGGCGGTGGTGATGGGCGCCAGATCGGGATCGATTTTGGTCAGATGCTTGCCGGGAGCGACGGAATAATCCTGCCAACCGAGCTGGCCGACCACGAGATCCCCTTTGGCGAAGTCGGGGTGGCGGGAGTCGACCACCTCTCCGACGACCCCGCCGACGATCACTTCGCCCAGGGGAAAGGGAGGAACGTAGGATTTTCCTTCGTTCATGCGGCCGCGCATGTAGGGATCGACCGACAGATACAGCGTCCGGACCAGCACCTCCTTTTCCCGGAGTCGGGGAATCGCTTCTTCGGTCATTTCAAAACAGGACTCATCCGGCATTCCCTTGGGACGGCGTGCAAGCCGGATTTGGCGGTTTTTCTGCTCGGACATCTTCATCCCTCCATCGGGTTTGAAATTTGTTGCGATTGAGCTTGATTTTTTTCATGATGATCCTCTTCGTTCCATTCCCCCAAAACCCCTTTTCAGATGTCAGGAGGATTGAAACGGCGACAACGAGGGAAATTTCTACTTCGAATATCGGGATTCCTTGTGAAAGGTGGCATGAAAAGATGAGGGACGAGATGGATGGGAGGATCCGGCCGGCCCGGCCGGAAGAGGCAAAGCAGCTCAGCGACCTGGCTTTTCGGTCGAAAGCGCATTGGGGATACGACGATGACTTTATGGAGCGGTGCCGTGGCCCCTTGACGGTTTTCCCGGGAAATATCGCCGAGGGGAGGGTGTTTGTCCTGGAGGATCGGGGCCGGATTCGGGGGTTTTACGAACTGTCCGGAGCGGGTTCGGAGAAGGAACTGTCCTTTCTGTTTGTGGAACCGGGCGATATCGGAAAGGGGTACGGGCGGGCCCTGTGGCTTCACGCGGTCCGGACGGCGGAAGTCCGGGGAGCCGATGGGATTCTCATTCACAGCGATTCCCATGCGGAGCCCTTTTACCGGGCGATGGGAGCGAGACGGGTGGGGGAGGTTCCTTCGACGGCCATTCCGGGACGCATGCTGCCGCTGATGCGGTTCGACCTTCGCCTGCCGGCACGCCCTTGATGGAATTTGCTCCGGACCGGTGAAAGGTGGAGGCGGTTTATCGTTCCGCCCGGGAAGGGGAAGTCGTCGCTTTCGCAGGAGGCGGCGCCTCCTGAAAAAGACGTAGAAAACGAAAGGGAAACGGGCCTTCGGCCCTATTTTCCCTTTATTTTCTCAGTTATTTCTTGTTGACAAGATCATTATCATCGATATATTCTAAAAACAAGCAAGCGCTTGTTTTTTATCAAAGGAGTCCTGGCAATGCCTCGAGTCAAGAGGAAGGAAAAGATCTTGGATGTTGCCCGGCGCTTCTTCAGCACCAAGGGATACCACGGAACGACCATTCGCGACATCTCCGAGGCCAGCGGCATTTTGTCCGGCAGTTTGTACGCCCATATCAACTCGAAGGAGGATCTGCTCTTCGAGATTACGGACCGGGGAGCGGAAGCCTTTCTCGGGTCCCTTCGCCCCATCGTCGAGGGCCCGGGATCGCCGCGGGAGAAATTGAGGCGGGGGTTGACGGCCCACGCGAGGGTGGTGGCGGACAACCTGGATGGCGCGACGGTCTTCTTTCACGAGTGGAAGTCCCTGTCGGAGGAGCGGAGGGAAATCATCCAACGGAAACGGGATGAGTACGAATCCCTTTGGGCCCGCATCATTGACGAAGGCATCGAAAAAGGGGAGTTTCACGGACAGGATCCCAAATTTGCCCGCCTGTTGATCCTTTCGGCGGCCAACTGGATGTACCAGTGGTACCAGCCGGAGGGGCCCTTGACCCCGGAGGAGATCGCCGATCGCTTCGCGGCGATCGTTCTGTCGGGCATCGCTGTCCATAAGGAGGGAGAATGATGAGTCTCGATGAACGTCATGCCCGGTTCATGGAGCGGATTCGGCGCGGGGAGAAGATCGAAGCTACGGACTGGATGCCGGATGAATACCGGCGGCTTCTCATCAAGCTGATCCACATGCACGGAATCAGCGAGGTCATGGGGGTGTACCCCGAGAAGCAGTGGGTTCCCAAAGCGCCCAATCTCCGGCGGAAGTTGAGCCTGATGGCCAAGGTGCAGGACGAGATGGGACACGGCCAACTGCTTCTCCGGGTGGTGGAGGATCTCGCCGCACCCCTCGGCAAGAACCGGGAGGATCTGGTGACGGATATCTTTCTCAGCCGGGTCAAGTTTCACAATGTGTTCCACATGGATGCGGAAACCTGGGCGGACGCCGGCCTGATCGGCTGGCTGGTGGACGGGGCGGCGATCATCAACCAGGTGTCCCTGCTGGATACCTCCTACGCCCCCTACGCCCGGGTGTTGAAGCGGATCTGCGCCGAGGAGAGCTTCCACATGCAGCACGGGGAGAACATCATCCTGGCCATGGCGATGGGCACGCAAAAGCAACGGGACATGCTGCAGGATGCCCTGAACCGCTGGTGGGATTCCCTGCTGTTCTTCTTCGGCCCGCCGCAGGTGACCGACGCCGCCCGCCGGATGCTTGAGTACCGGATACGGGTCAAGACCAACGAAGAGTTGCGCCAGCAGTTTCTCGACAAGTACATCCCGCAGATTCGCGCCGTTGGTCTCAAGGTGCCGGATCCGGAGCTTCACTACGATGAAGAGAAGAAACAGTGGGTCTACACGCCGCCGGATTGGGAGAAGTTTTCACGCATCGTGCGCAAGAACTGCGGTCCCAAATCCCAGGAACGGATCCAGTTGCGCAGGCAGGCCCACGAGGGGCAGCGGTGGGTGCGCGAGGCGATGCTCCGTTCGGCCCGGACGTCCGCCGCGGTTTGAACAGGGAAGGGGGGCGCAGCCATGGAGGATCGGGAAGAAAAATTGGAATTCGGCGTTTACGAGGTGTTCGTCCAAAAGACGGCGTTGGACCATCACCAGCATGTGGGCAGCGTAGTTGCTCCTTCCCCGGATGTGGCGCTGATCACGGCCCGGGAGAATTTCCTGCGCCGCGACCCGGCGGTCAACCTGTGGGTGGTTCCCCGGGAGTCCATCTACGCCGCGCCCTCTGAAGGGGATTATTTCGCCCGGGAGCTGGACCGCCGATACCGGGAGGTTTCCGGTTATTCGGAGAACGGGCGGCTGTGGAAGATGTTCAAGGAGGAACATCCGAATTTCGACGAGATGAACCGCTACTTTGCGGAAAAGGAAGCGGAGAGGAGAAAGGCCCTCCTCGTAACGGACGGGGAGGATGCAAGACGGTCCCGGCGGAGCCGTTCCTGAGCCGCTGAAAGGGAAGGGGAGGGTATGCCCCGGCCGGGTTGGGGCCGCACCTCCCCCGGCGGGTATTGATTACCGGTCGTCGAGATGAATTTGTGGGAGCGGGGTGAGGCCGATGCGCGTGGAGTCGGCGGCTGAAGCGGCAAAAATCAGTGGGTATCGGGAAGCGTTGACCGAGCTGTTGTTCCAGCTGGCGGACGATGAACTCGTCATGGGGCACCGCGATTCCGAATGGTTGGGATTGGCCCCGGATATCGAGGAGGATGTGGCGTTCAGCTCCATCGCCCAGGACGAGGTGGGACATTCCGTTTACTACTTCGAGCGGCTCCACGAACTGGGGGAAACCGATTCGGACCGGCTCGCCTTCGATCGGGGAGCCGATCGGCGCCGCAACGCGGTCGTGCTGGAACGTCCCAACGGAGACTGGGCCTATACGATCGCCCGCCACTTTTTTTACGATGTGTTCGATCAGATCCGATTGGAAGCGCTTTCGACCTCCGGATATGTCCCGCTGGCCCATGGGGTGACCAAGATCCGGCGGGAGGAACACTATCATCTCCTTCACATGCGCCTGTGGTTCACCCGGTTGGGATCGGCCGGAGGAGAAGCGACGGAACGCATGCGCCGCGCGGTCCGGGATCTGTGGACGGAGATCGGCGGGCTCTTTTCGCTGGGCGATGCGGAGAGCCGGCTGTTGGAATTCGGCATCATCCCCATTGGAGCCGCCGAGCTCAAGAGGCGGTGGGAGGATCAGGTGCGCCCCGCCTTCGAGGAGGCGAAGATTCCTTGGCCGGGCTCTCCGGCTGTGCCCGAAATTGACGGGCGAAAGGGGGAGCACACCTCCGATCTGGAACGTTTGCTGGATTCGATGACGGAGGTGTTCCGGTTGGATCCGGCCGCCAAGTGGTGATCGGGGCTGGAGGGATGTCCGGGAGGAGGTGATCCGCATGAGCGACAACAGGGATGCCCTGTGGCAGGCTTTGCAAGAGGTGAAAGATCCGGAGATTCCAACGATCAGTCTGGTGGACCTGGGGATGATTCATCGCCTGCAGGTCGAGGGGAAGCGGGTGACAGTGGAGATTTTGCCCACCTTTGTCGGGTGCCCCGCGTTGGACATCATCCGCCGGGACGTGCGGAAGCGTCTCCTCCGGGTGGAAGGCGTGGCCGATGTGGAGGTCAAGTTCGTGTATCATCCCCCCTGGACTTCGGAGCGAATCACAGAGGAAGGGAGAAAGCGTCTGGCCTCCTTCGGGATCGCCCCGCCCCGCCCTGCGGGGGACAATCCCATGGACATCGTTCCGCCTTGTCCCTACTGTGGTGCCGAAGGGGGAGAAATCCAAAACCTCTTCGGACCGACGGCGTGCCGTTCGATTTTCTATTGCAGGCGTTGCCGCCAGCCCTTTGAAGGAATGAAACCCGTATAGACGCCATATGAAAAAATGGAGGAGTGGGAGGGAGCGCCGAAAGGGAGGATGGTCAGTGTTTCAACCGGAATTGGAATCGATGGGTCGACAGGATCTTCGAAAGCTGCAGTCTGAGAGGCTCAAAAAAATGGTGGAAAGGGTATACCACCGGGTGCCCTTCTACCGCCAAAGGTTTGACGAAGCGGGGATCTCCCCGGAGGATATACGGGGAGTGGAGGATCTGCACCGCCTGCCCTTCACCCGGAAGACGGACCTCCGGGAGCAGTACCCCTTCGGTCTCTTCGCCGTCGACCTGAAGGATGTGATCCGCATCCACGCTTCGTCCGGCACCAAAGGGAAGCCGACAGTGGTGGGGTATACCCGCAAAGACATCGAGCATTGGGCGGACGTCTGCGCACGGGCCATTGTCGCCTCCGGCGGGCAGGCCGGGGAAGTGCTTCACAACGCCTACGGTTACGGCCTGTTTACCGGAGGGTTGGGTCTGCATTACGGCGGCGAGCGGTTGGGAATGACGGTGGTTCCCGTATCCGGAGGCAACCGCTCGCGGCAGGTTACCTTGATTCAGGATTTTCGTCCCCGGGGAATTTGCGGGACACCCTCCTTCGTCTTGAGCCTGGCGGAGGCGATGATGGAAGCGGGTGGAAACCCCCGGGACACGTCGCTGAAATACGGAATTTTCGGAGCGGAGTCCTGGTCGGAGGAAATGCGGCACACCCTGGAGGAAATCTGGGGAATTGACGCCGTCGATATCTACGGGTTGTCCGAAGTGATCGGCCCCGGCGTTTCCATCGAGTGCCGGGAGGCGAAGGACGGCCTGCACATCGCCGAGGACCATTTCCTGCCCGAGGTGATCGACCCCGAGACGGGCGAGCCGCTGCCGGAAGGGGAGTTCGGCGAGCTGGTCTTCACCTCCCTGACCAAGGAAGCGACCCCGGTGATCCGCTACCGCACGGGGGATATCGCCGCCCTGTACAGGGAACCCTGCCGTTGCGGACGAACCCATGCCCGGATGTCGCGCATCAAGGGGCGGATCGACGACATGCTGGTAATCCGCGGTGTCAATGTCTTCCCTTCGGAAGTGGAGCAGGTGATTTTGGGGGTGGACGAGGTGGCGCCCCACTACCAGCTGGTGGTGTCGAAGGAAGGGGCGATGGACAAGCTGGTTCTCGAGGTGGAGGTGTCGGAGAAGTTTGTCCGCCATCTGGGTCCGTCCTTCTCCCTGGAACACGAATCCTGCGGAAAACTCTCCTTCCGCCTGCGCTCCAGGCTGAAGGACGTGCTCGGTGTGACGACGGAGGTCGTCCTGCGTGAGCCCCGGACCATTCCCCGGAGCGAAGGGAAGGCCGTCCGGGTGATTGACCGTCGCAATCCGGTGGGGATGAAAGGGTAATCGTGGCTTCACCCGGACGTTTTACCGGACAAAGCGTGATTCTACAGGAAAGAGGGATTTCTCCATGGTCAAGTTGATTGCACTCTACCGCCATCCCGAAGACAAAAAGGCCTTTGACGATCATTACTGGAATGTGCACGCTCCCTTGGCCGAAAAAATGCCGGGGCTGAAAAAGCTGGAGGTGACCCGCCTGGTGGGGACGCCGATGGGCGGGGAGGCGCCCTATTATCTCCTGGCCGAGGTGTATTTTGAAGACCGCGGGGCCCTGGATGCGGCGATGTCCTCGGCCGAAGGCAAGGCGGCGGCCAAGGATTTGATGGGATTTGCCGGCTCCCTGGTGACGATGATGATCGGCGATGTGGCCGAGGGGAAATGATCGGAGGTTTTTAGCGACGTACTTCGACGGGGCCTGAGTTGGAAGCCGGAAATGAGGAGGATGGATGGATGCTGAAGGAAAAACCCGCATTGCTGAAAGAGGAGTATCACCTGCTGATCAACGGAGAACACGTTCCCAGTTCTTCCGGCGAGTATTTTGATACGTACGATCCGGCCACCGGGGAGGTGATCGCCCGGGTGGCCAAGGCGACGAGGGAGGACGTGGACAAAGCCGTTTCCGCCGCCCGCGAGGCTCTGGAAAACAGCAAATGGGCCCGCTGGCCGGCTTCCCGCCGCGGCCAGATTCTGAACAAGGTGGCTGCGATCATGCGGGAGCGGTTCAACGAGCTGGTGGAGCTGGAGGTCGTCAACAGCGGCAAAGCCCTCTCCGCCGCCAGGGGACAGATCATGCAGGCCATCGAGGACTTTGAACTGTATGCCGGTGCGGTCACCACCTTGTCGGGAAGCACCAAGCCGGTTCCCAACGGATTTTTCCACTATACGGTGAAGGAGCCGGTCGGCGTCTGCGCCCAGATCGTGCCCTGGAACTATCCGCTGATGATGGCGGCATGGAAAGTGGCTCCGGCGTTGGCCGCCGGGTGCACCATCGTGCTGAAGCCGGCCAGCCTGACGCCGATCACGGCCCTTACGCTGGCGGACATCTGCCACGAAGCGGGGGTTCCCGCCGGGGTGATCAACGTGATCACCGGAAGCGGAGCCGATGTGGGCGCCTATCTCACGGAGCATCCCGGCGTGGACAAGGTGGCCTTTACCGGAGAAACGAAGACGGGGAAAGACATCATGGCCAGGGCCTCCGAGACGCTGAAGCGGGTCACCCTGGAGCTGGGCGGCAAATCGCCCAACATCATCTTCGAGGATGCCGATCTGGAAGCGGCGGTGGACGGCTCCCTCTTCGGAATCTACTACAACACCGGGCAGTCCTGCGAAGCCCGTTCCCGTCTGTTCGTCCACGAATCGATTTATGATGAGTTCCTGGAGCGGTTTGTGGAGAAGACCAAAAAATTGAAGGTGGGCGACCCCATGAACCCGGACACCCATGTGGGGGCGGTCATTTCCGCGGGGCAGCTGGAAGTGATCGATTCCTACGTCCGCCTGGCGGAAAAGGAAGGGGCCCGAGTGCTTTACGGCGGGAAGCGGCCCGAAGGAGCCGAATTTGAAAAAGGACATTGGTATATGCCCACGGTCATCGTCGATGTGACCAACGACATGCGCGTGGCCCAGGAGGAGATTTTCGGTCCGGTGGTGGTGGTGATGAAGTTCAGCGACGAGCGGGAAGTGATCCGCTTGGCCAACGACACCATCTACGGATTGGCCGCCTCCCTCTGGACCCGCGATTTCAGCCGGGCGCACCGCGTGGCGGGACAGCTGAAGGCGGGCGTGGTCATGATCAACAATCCCTTCTCCGCCTTCCCGGGCCTTCCCTTCGGGGGTTACAAACAGTCCGGGTTCGGGCGGGAGCTGGCCATCGAGTCGCTGGACCTGTACACCGAGACAAAGAGCGTTCTTTCCTACGTCGGTTCCAAGCCCCTCAACCCCTTCGGCATTTGAGGGGGAGCGCCCTGTGAAACCGGGACTTCGTCCAGGCCATCGGGAAACGATGAGCATCACGGTGACGGAGGATATGATCGCCGCCTTCGGCGGGGAAATGGTTCATCCCGTCTTGTCCACCGTGACGATGGTCTATTACATGGAGTGGGTGGGGAGAAAAGTCATCCTTCCCTTCCTGGAGGAAGGGGAGGAAGGGGTGGGCGGCTCCATCACCGTGGAGCACCGCTCTCCCGCCCCGATCGGCAAGCAAGTCACCTTTATCGCCGAAGCGACGGAAGTGAAGCCCAACAAGGTGGTTTGCCGAGTGGTCGCTGAACACGACAAAGCCATTGTGGGAGAGGGGACGTTTACTCAGGTGATTTTGCCGGTGGAGAAAATCCATCGGAGGATTGAACAGATGAAATGAGGGGGGATGAATCCCCCTTCTTTTTTTGGCAAAAATAAAGCCCGTTGACAAAATCCCATGTCAACGGGCTTTGCTGCTTTTGAATTACAGCTTGATGCCCACCTTGATAATACCCAGATTCAGGTCGACATCCAGCAGTTTTTTATCGGAAGAGCTTCCGCTCTTGTTGCCGTCGGTGTTGGTGCTGGGCGGAGCGGTTTGGCTGCCTCCGTCAATTTGTTCCGGAGTGGTTTTCGTCGGTTGGGTGGTCTTCGGTTGGGTCGTCTTCGGTTTTTGCTGTTGCGGGTTGGAATGGGAAGGCGTCTGGTTCCATTGCTGCTTGGTGCTGCTGCTCCGGGACTTTTTCAGGGTGCTTGCTCCGTGGGAATTGGAGTAACGAATTTCCTTGCCGTCGGTCGCCCGGGAAACGCGGGTCGGATTGGCAAGGGTTTTCCCTTGACGGCTGACGGATTCGCTTTTCTTCTTCACCGTTTTATAGCGACCGTTGAGGAACGAGTTCTTTTCCCAAGTCGGCGACAGGCCGGCGACCAGGAGATCGCGTCCCATCGGCTGTTTTTCGTAGCGTTTCTCCTTGGTGATGGTGATTCCATCGATGGAGCGGTAATCGGACAACCGGGAGGCGAACATGGCCTTGCCGTCTTCGGAAGGCTCGACGGTCCCGACGGCTTCCACCCGGTCACCGGAGTGTTTCCACACCTGATAAACGTAATCGGAGGACGGCTTCAATCCCCGAATGGCGATGACCAGCTTCTTCTCATCGGGGTTGTCGGTTTGCAGGATGTGCAACGTACCGGTCGCGCGGATTCCCGGAGCCGCCGTCATCAGAATGGTCCGCTCCGCGTTGTTCAGGCCTTCCAGATCGTTTTCAGTGACGATGGGATTCGCCTGGGCGTGATTGGTGTAATTGGACGATCCCTGGTTGTTGTTGGAGTAACCCGTCAGGAGCAACAACAGGGAAGCGGCGGTCGAACCGACGAGAACCCATTTTTTCGCCTTTCTTCTGCGTTCGCTCCGCGGAGGCAGCGCCCAGTATTTCGGGTCCGCGGGCTTCATGGAGACGGTGACCGGGCGGGCTTGTCCGCTCACCGGTTGAACCGGTTTCTGCTTCGTCTGCAATTGGTGCCGACGAATCTTTTCTCGGCAGCGGGGACACCTCTCAAGATGTTCCAGATAGATGGGCTCCTCCACCGCCAAACCGTCGTGAATGTGGAAGTCCGTCAGGGTACAAAGGTGTTCATCCCTCAATCTCATTTGCCAAATCCCCCTTGATTCGCGGCGCACTGCGCCGAGCGATCAATCTTGAGCTTCTTCATTGTCTTTGGAAAATCCTTCTTGAACCGTTCTGCTGTATGTAAAGATCGAGTTTTCATTTACAGGGTTAATTATGAATTTGATACAAGATTTGTTACAACGACAACACTACCAAGAGTACCGAAGGGTATCCAAAATACCGTCGGGTACATGTTACCATGTTATCCTTGAATAGGCTATACAACATAAGTACGAGATTAAGGGGTGAGAATTGACGATTGTTTGACGACCTATGTCTGATTTTTTCAACTTTCCTCTGTATAAATTATGCGATGAGACCCCACCTGCACGACGTGAACTTTTTCCAATGCGTCTGTCCGCAGGGCATCCGCAATCCTTAAAAAAATCGGCCCCTTGTGACGTCTGCAGACGGCTGTTAATGCAAATGAAAGCGTCTGTTTCTGCGCGAAAGGGGTCCGATGGTACCATGATTTCATCAAAGAGACGGCCCTGTTCGTCACTGGCGGTACCCGAAGGAAGGCAGATCGCCGGCTTTTGCCACGCGGATCCGGGATCGCACAAATTCGTCGTTGGGAGGCAGGAAAACGCCAAGGTCGGATGGCCGCCTGGTCGGCTTTTTCCGGATCTTGGACCGCTTAGATCCGCCCGGAAACAGGGAAAATTTTTTGGTCAGCGGGGTGTTGACACCGCATAGCCGATCATGTTATATTATGCATTGTCCGGTTGAGGACCATTCCCGGTGCGTGCGCAACGGGGGAACGGTTTCCCGCCATGCATCGGAGCAATTCAATAAATGCAACAGCTGACGTGCCGAAGTGGCGGAATTGGCAGACGCGCACGACTCAAAATCGTGTGGTCTTTCGACCATGTGGGTTCGACTCCCACCTTCGGCACCAATTTTTTATTGTTAAAAACAGATTTCCTTGCGGGGCGTGGCTCAGCTTGGTAGAGCACCTGGTTTGGGACCAGGGGGTCGTCGGTTCAAATCCGGCCGCCCCGACCAGGAATGACGGGGGTTTTCAGCCCCCGCGAGGCTGTTGACAAAGAAGGGTCAACAGCCTTTTTTGTTGAATTCGGAATAAAACAATTCCGAAGGAAGGTTTTTATATGTTCAGGACGAACCCA
>NZ_PVNE01000037.1 GCF_003001905.1 Planifilum fimeticola | reverse complement strand
TGGGTTCGTCCTGAACATATAAAAACCTTCCTTCGGAATTGTTTTATTCCGAATTCAACAAAAAAGGCTGTTGACCCTTCTTTGTCAACAGCCTCGAGGGGCAAAGCCCCTCTTTTTTGTTAACCCTTTCACGAGTTTTTCTTTTTTCCTTGTGATCACACCAACACCTCTTCGCATTAGCCCCGTTCCACCGATCAGTCGATCCGCGAAGCGACTCGATTACCAGGGGAAGTTTGTGAACCGGTCAACGTCCCGCCCCCTCCCCTTTTCCGGCCCGCCACTCCTCGGCCAGCATCCCGAAAAGGAGCAGGTCCTCAAATTCTCCGCGGACGAGGGTTGCCTTTTTCAGCCGTCCTTCCCGGCGAAAACCGAGCCGCTCCGCCACCCCTTGGCTTCGCCGGTTGCTGGCGGCGCAGCGGATTTCCACCCGGTTCAGCCCACGCTCGCCCAACAGCTCATCGATCAGGGCGCGGACGGCCCGCGTGACGATCCCCCTTCCCTGAAAACGCTCCCCCAGCCAGTAGCCGATTTCCGCATAACACTTGATCCGGTCGATGGTATGAGCTCCCACGATTCCGGCCATTTCGCCATCCACCCAGATGCCCAGATGGATCTCCGTCCCCCGGGCGAAACCTTCAAGCGCTTTTTGGACGAACTGTTCCGAGTCGGAGACGTTTTTCGTTTCATCCACCCAAAAAAACCAGGGGCGCAGATGGTCACGGTTGGCGTCAACCAACCGGAAGATCGCCCCCGCGTGGTGCCGCTCCAAGAGTTTCAACTCCGTGCTCTGATCGATTCGATGGCTCAACATGGGCTATCCCCCCTTTCAAAGGATCAAACGGCAAAGCGTCTCCCGATCCTCCCGGCGGCACGCCAAAATATAGGGGGTGGGCGACTTCCCTTCAAAGGGACGGCCATCAAAATCCATCGTCAACACTCCGGCCTCCTGCGCCAGGAGTAAACCTGCATAGAGGTCCTCCCCCTCCGAATCGTACAGCACAATCCCGTCCAGATCTCCCCGGGCCAGCATGCACCAAAGCAGGGACGGCGCCCAAAGGCGGAGCACCCGCTTCACCCCTTGATCGAGGCGCTCCCTCAGCTTCGCCGCAACGGGATCCTTCTGGACCTGATGTCCCTGGATCCAGCCGAGGGTCATCTTCTTGGGATCCTTGCCGCCGACACCCGCCTGGAGCCGCTGTTCGCCGCAAAAAGCCCCCTTCCCTCTCCGGGCGACGTAGACCTGATCGAGATGGGCGTCGCAGATCACTCCCAACACCGGCACATCCCGGTACAACAGGGTCACGCTTACGGCGCAGAGGGGCAGACCGATGGCGAAATTGTTCGTTCCGTCCAAGGGATCGACCATCCACAGCCAGTCTCCCACATCCCCCGACTGGCCCGTTTCCTCCCCCCGGATCGCGTGATCGGGAAAATGACGGCGAATCCGGCGAATGATCTCCTGCTCCGCCTGCTCGTCCACTTCCGTCACCAAGTCGCCGAAATCCCCCTTTTCCCGGACCCGAAACGAACCGCCAAAACGTTCCCGAATCAGGGTTCCGGCAAAGCGGGCCGCCTCCACGGCGATCTCGGAGGCACGATGCAGGATTTCTTCCATGGCCACCTCCGCTTTTCCGATGGACGCCGGAACAAAGGGGGTGAACCGCGTCGAAATGAAAAGGCGATTTCGCGGCACACCCCCACGCCAGTTCCGGATCTATCCACAAGTTGTTCATCGGCATGAAAATCTTCGGGGTCCCCTGCCTGATTTCCTGTCTCCTCGGGGGAAATCCCTGTGGAAATCATCCCGGTAAAAACGCCGTCACTTGATGCCCGTCGTCGCCAATCCCTTGATGAAATGGCGCTGGAAGATGAGAAAGACGATGATCATCGGAACCGTCATGAACATGGCTCCGGCCAGCACGTGATTCCAGAAGGCGTCGTATTCCCCGTAAAGGCTGTTCAACCCGACGGGAAGGGTGTACATCTCCTCCGAGGTGGTCAGCAGGTTGGGCCACATGAAGCTGTTCCAGTTCCCCAAAAACATGAAGATGACCTGCGCGGCCAAAGCCGGCTTCGCCAGGGGCATGACGATCCGCCAGAAAACCCCCCAGCGGCTCAATCCGTCCAGAAAGCCCGCTTCTTCCAGTTCCCGGGGAATGGACAGGAAAAACTGGCGCATGAGGAAAATCCCGAAGCTCTGGGTGAGGAAGGGGATGGTCAAACCGGCATAGGTGTTGATCCATCCAAAGTTGCTCAGGAGAATGTACATGGGAACCAGGATTACCTGACCCGGCACCATCATCACCGCCAGAATCGTCAAAAACAACGCCTTTCGGCCGGGAAACGGAATCCGGGCCAGGGCATACCCTGCCATGGAATTGAAGACCACGTTGCCCGCGGTGACGATCACCGCCACCAAGAGACTGTTCCAAAACCAGCGGGCAAAGGGGTATTCGTCACTCAGCACGATGTTTTCATAGTTTTCGAGGGTGAGCCTCTCCAGGGGCACCCACAGGGTGTTGATATCCGGCGTCATCTTGAAGGAAGTGAAAACGGACCAGAGAAAGGGACCGATGGTCACGACGGCATAACCGATCACGATGACGTAGAACAGGGGTTGTGTAAGCATTCGCTTCAAAGGACATCCCCTCCCTTCACATGCGCATCTCTTCGCCGAAGAATTTCCGCTGGATCAACGTCAGGATAAGGATGACGAAAAAGAGGAAGAAAGCGATGGCCGAGGCATATCCCATCTCGAAATCCTTGAAGGCCTTGTTGTACAGGTAGAGCACCACCGTCAGCGTGGCGTCCAGGGGACCTCCGTCTCCGCCGGAAATCACGTACATCTGGTCGAAGACCTGAAAGGTGCCGATAATGGACATCACCACGATGAAGAAAGTGGTGGGCTTCAGCATCGGCAGCGTGATGTGCCAAAACTGCTGCCAGCGGTTCGCCCCGTCGATCTGGGCGGCTTCGTACAGGTCATCGGGGATGTCCTGCAGTCCCGCCAGGTAGATCACCATGAACTGTCCCACGGTGCTCCACACCGCCATCATCATGATGGAGGGAAGGGCGAAGGTGACGTCGTCAAACCAGCTCCTCGCCGGAATGCCGAACAAGGCGAGGAAATGGTTCACCAGCCCGTCCTTTTTGAAGAGAAAGAGAAACATGACCGAGACGGCCACCGTGGACGTGACCGTGGGCAAAAAGTAGGCGACCCGGAAAAAAGTTTTCCCCTTGATCTTGCTGTTGACGATCAGGGCCAGCATCAGGGCGATGCTCACCTGGACGGGCACCACCCCCAGCGAATAGATGCTGGTGTTGAGAAGGGCGCGCCTGAAGCGCTCATCCTGGAACATCTGAATGTAATTGTCCAGGCCGACGAACTCGGCGCCCTCGGGATTGAGAAAGGTGAAGGACTGAAAGCTGAGAAAAAAGGCGTAGAAGATGGGGCCGATCAGAAACACGGCCAGGGAAACGATCACCGGAAGGGTAAACAGGTAGCCCATGACCGGATCGCTGAGGAGAGAGAGGCGTTTCCTCCGGGCGGCGGGCTTCGTCACGACCGTCGTTTGGGGCTTCACCGACTGACCTCCTTTCAAGCGCAAGTGGCGGCCGCTGCCGGATTGCCGCCACCATCGCCAAGCAAAATCCTTGACCTTCAAAGCATGACGCAACTCATCTTAAGGATGGGAGCATGACGCTCCCATCCTCCTTCGGTCACTTCAGTTTGTTTTGCGCTTCTTCCAGGGCTTCCTTGGCCGGCTTTTTCTTCAGAATGGCCGATTCCGCCGCTTTGTTGAAGGTGTCCACCAGCTCGTTCCCTTTTTCGCCGTATTGGTAAGGCTCGGCATATGCGACGGCCTTCACGAAGGGTTCCCGTTCCGGAAACTTCTCGATGAACTTCTCACCCATCGATTTCAGGGAGGGCAAGGCCAATCCGCCTTCCACCACGTACTGCTGCCCCTTCTCGCTGGTGAGGAACTGCAGCAGCTTGAAGGCTTCCTCCTTGTGCTCGGAGTTTTTGGACATCACGTAGGCGACGGTGAAGGCCAGGTTGGAGTTTTCCTTCTCCTTCACGGGCAGTTCCACCATGCCGTAATCGAGGTCCGGAGCCTTCTCCTTCAGGAAGGGAATCATCCAGCCCCCTTCAAACACCATGGCCACCTTTTCCTCGGCGAAGGCGTCCCCGTTCCACTCCACGCCCAGGTTAGACGGGGTATCCGCCACCTTATCCTTGATGAAGAGGTCGGTGATGAACTGCAGCGCCTCCACATTGGCCGGATGGTTCAGGGTCGGATTCCCCTTATCGTCCAACACTTGACCCCCGTTTTGGACCAGGAAGGGCTGGTAGCGGTCCAGACTGGGATGAAGAGCGAGGCCCTTTTTGTTTCCTTTGGAGAACTTCTTGGCCGCATCCCGCAGTTCGTCCCAGGTTTTGGGCGGTTTCACGCCCGCTTCTTCAAACATTTTCTTGTTGTAGAAGAGGACGAGGGTGTTGTAGTCCTTCGGAATGCCGTAGGTTTTCCCTTCCCATTGAAACGCTTTCACCAACGATTCCTCATAGGCCGAAAGGTCGACGTTGTTCTTCTTGATATACTCGTCCAGGGGTTCCAGGACGCCCAACTTCATGAATTGGGGCGCGGGCATGCTGTCCAGATAGTAGACGTCCGGTTCGTCCTTGGCGGCGATCAGCGTCTGCATTTCACTGAGATAATCGCCGGTAATCGAGTGCAACTTCACCTTGATGTTCGGGTTTTCCTTTTCAAAGGCGGCCACCTGTTCCTGCACGATCTTCTTCTCCGCCGGGCTGGAGAAAGCGCCGCCGAGGGTGATCGTCACTTTCCCCCCGTCCTCGGAGGAACCTTCACTCCCCCCGCCACAGCCGGACAACACAAAGGAGATGGCAACAACCAAGCTGATCAATGTCATCCATCGACGTTTGAGCATTTTGCATCCCTCCTCGGGGTATGAATGACGGGCAGGACGAGGGAAGCACAGGGAAGGCGGTGCCGTCCCCCTTCCCGGATGCGTCTCCCGTCCGTCCCGGGTATGTGAACCCCCCGCCCGCAGACGGGAGGATTTCACCGCAAGCAGGGGTGAATCACCACATCCCAACCCGTGGTGTTGATCTCGACCCAGGTGCGGGTGGAGTCACCGATCCGCGCCAGATTGAGATCCAGCACCCCCTGCCCCAGCCGGAGCCGTCGGACGGACAACCGGTTCATCCCCTCCGGCAGATCGGGGGAGAGGTGAATCCGCTTGCGGGTGGGATCCGGCTCCACTCCCAGAATCGTCTGCAGGATGGTGAAGGCGGTTCCCGCAGCCCATGCCTGGGGCGAACAAGCGACCGGATAGGGAAGCGGTCCCCCTTCTCCCCGCTCATGGCCGGAGAAAAGCTCCGGCAACCGGTGATGGCGGAAGTACCTGGAAGCTTCGATCAACCCCCGGATGATCCGCTCCGCCTCCCGGTAAAAGCCCAGCCGCTTCAATCCGAGAAGAATCATGGCGTTATCATGGGGCCAGACGGAACCGTTGTGGTAACTGTCCGGATCGTAGGATTTGCAGGTGGAGCTCTTCGTTCTCACGCCCCAGCCGGAAAAGAGATCGGGCTCCACCAGGCGGCGGGCCACCCGCTCCGCCTGTTCGGGCGTGAGAATGCCCGTCATGAGGCAGTGGCCGGGATTGGAGGTGACGGTCCCCGCCTGCCGCCCTTCTCCGTCCAGCGCCAGGGCGACAAACTGCTCATCCTCCATCCAAAAATCCCGGGCAAACCGCTCCCGCAGAAGCTCCGCTTCGCGGTTCAGCCGCTCCGACCGCTCGGCCTCCCCCAGCAGGCGGAACAGTTCCGACCACGCCTTTTTGGCCATGTATACGTAGCCCTGCACTTCCGACAAGGCGATCGGCGCCTCTGCCAGCCGGCCGTCCCGATGAACCACCGAGTCCTCCGAATCCTTCCAACCCTGGTTCCGGATGCCTTTTGAAGATCGCATCGCGTAGGAAACATAGCCGGTTCCCGCGGGATCGCCGTGCCGGTCGACCCAGTTCAGCGCCTCGATCGCATGGGGAACCATCTCGCGCACGAAGTCCAGATCGCCGGTCCACCGGTATACCTCGGCGATCAGGATGAGAAACAACGGCGTGGAATCGATGGATCCGTAATAGGGAGTGAAGGGAATCTGGCCGGAACGGGCCAGTTCGCCGAACCGGATCTCGTGAAGGATCTTCCCCGGCTCTTCATCCCTCCAGTCATCCACTTTCTTGCCCTGAAATTTGGCCAGGATGCGCAGGGTTCCCTTGGCCACCTCCGGGCGAACGGGAAGGGCCTGCAGAGCCGCGATCAGGCTGTCCCTTCCGAAGGGAACGGCATAGATCGGAAGTCCCGCCACCGGAAAGGGCCCGTCGCCCAGATCGGTCAAGAGCATGCGAAGATCCTTCATTCCGCGTGCAAACATGCGGTTGAAATCGTCCCAGTCCGAGTGCACCTCGGGAGAGCCCACGAACCATTCCCGCTCGCTTTCCTCCAGCTTCAGCAGGGATTGCTGCTCTTCGATCACCTGGGGAATCTCCCCGTCGGTTCCCGGAACATACCGCAGATGTATCGACCGGCAGACATTGGATTCCAGGCGGAGCGGAAAGCGGATGGTCCCGTCTTCCTCCACCTCCGCCGGGGTTCCGGCGGTCTCCACATCGGTGGTCCGCCGTGCTCCGTCCACTCCTCGGTAGGAGAAACGCACGCCTTTCTCCGTCCGCGTCACGCCCTCCCGCTCCCCGACTCGCCCTTTCCAACCGCGCACCACGAACATGTCGGCGAAGTCGGCATCCACAAGCAGGGAGAGACGGGTCTGCACCGGGTGATCTCCGCGGTTGACGAAGGAGAAGGTCTCGTAAACCACACCGCCGTAGATCCACCGCTTTCGGGTGATGTCCAGCCATTCCCCGCCGACGGGCTTTCCTACTTCGTCCGTTCCTTCCCGGTTGGTAAACCGGTACCGACTGGTCGCCCCGTCGGCCTCTCCGTCGATGGGAACCGTCGGAATGCCCTCCAGTTTCCACTCCAACCGGCTCAAAAAGCGGGTGTCCCTGGTAAACATGCCCAACCCCCGGCCGTCGCCGGCGGGCAGATCTCCGTAATCATCCGAATAGAAGAAGAGATCCCCTTCTTTGATGACTTGAGTCAAAACGGTTTCCCCCCACTGTGATTTTGAAAATAGCCGCACTCGGGACGAAAACGTTTCCGAAATCGCGCAGGGCTTTCCTTTCCCTCAACAACCCGGAGGAGCCGTGCTTTCCCGGATCTCCAGCTTCGGCTCCAACACCTCGGCGGTTCCGATTTCCCCGTCAAACATGCGGATCAGAAGATCGACCGCCTTGCTCCCGAATTCGTATACGGGCTGCGAAACCGTGGACAGCGCCGGAGTGACGAAAGAGGCCAATTCAATATCGTCAAACCCCATCACCGAGATATCCTCCGGAACCCTTCGTCCCAGGTCCTTCAACTCCCGGACCGCCCCGATCGCCATCGTGTCGCTGGCGCAAAAAACCGCCGTCATCTCCGGGAAGCGGGAGAGCAGTTGGCGTATCCCCTCCCGCCCCGACGCTTCCTCAAAGTCGCCGAAATATACCCTTTCCGGCCGGTATTCGATTCCCGCTTCCTTCAGGGCATTCCGGTATCCGTTCAGCCGCTCCAGGCTGACAAAGGCCTGGGCATGCCCGTTGATCATGCAGATCTCCCGATGTCCTTCGGCGATGAGATGCTCCACGGCCATCCGGGCGCCCCGCTCGTTGTCCAGCGTGACATGACCGCATTTATCCCCCACCAGCGGCACATCGATCAGCACACAGGGAATGGAGGATTCCACCACTTCCTTCAGATACGGATCATCCGTTCGGATGCCCATCAGAATCACGCCGTCCAACTGCCGCCGCCGACACAGTTCCATGTAGGGGACCTGCTCCTGCTTCGACGGATCCGTCGTCGACAAGACCAAGTCGTAATCCATCGCCGTTGCCCGGTCGTTCACGCCGCAGATGATGTTGAACGTAAAATCATGACCGGTGCGGGAACGGGTCAATTCGGAAATGATCAATCCGATGGTCTGCGATTTCTTCATCACCAAACTGCGGGCGACGGCATTGGGGCGGTAGTTCAGCTCTTCGGCGATGCGCAGGATCCGCTCCCGCGTCTCGGGACGGATATCCTTATAGCCGTTCAGCGCCCGGGACACCGTCGTCACGGAAACCCCTGCCCGTTTTGCGATGTCTTTGATTGTGACGCCCATGCCATCCTCCCGAAAACGTTTTCGCTAACATCATATCGGAATCTTCTTTTTTTCGTCAATGATTTTTTTGTGGAAGAAAAAGGGGTTTGACGGCTGCGAGGGGAAAATCCATCAACGGGGAAGACCGCAAGAGGAGGAATCGCGATGCAATATGCCCGCCTGGGAACATCCGAACTGGAGGTCTCCCGGATCGGCATGGGCACGGGAGGATGGATGTGGGACAGGATGGATGAATCGGAGGCGGCATACGCCCTTCACCGGGCCATCGATCTGGGCATCAACCTGATCGATACGGCCCCCCTGTACGGATTCGGCCGGGCGGAGGAAATCATCGGAAAAGCCCTCGTGGAATCCCGCAACCGAAACCGGGTGGTGATCGCGACAAAAGCCGGACTCGAGTGGGACGCGCGCCGGCGCATCTGGTGGTGCAACGCATCCCGCGAGCGGATCTTGGAGGAAATCGGACAAAGCCTGCGCCGCCTGCGGACCGACTGGATCGATCTTTATCAGATCCATTGGCCCGACCCGGAAACGCCGATCGAAGAGACGGCGGAGACGCTGCTTTCTCTGTACGAAAAGGGCGTGATCCGAGCCGTCGGCGTCAGCAATTTCCGTCCGGAACAGATGGAGGCGTGGCGAAAGGTCGCTCCCCTCCACGCGAACCAACTGCAGCTCAACCTGTTCCGACAGCATTTTCTCGAAACGGCTTTCCGTCACTGCCGCCGGCATGACATCGGAACGCTCGCCTGGGGAACCCTGGCCAGCGGGCTGCTCACCGGAAAATTTTCCGCCGACACCTCCTTTCCCGAAAACGATGCCCGCCGCTACGACCCGATGTTTCAAGGGGAGCGGTTCCGCCAATACCTCGCCGCAACGGAGGAACTGAAAAAAGCGGCGGCGGAAAGGGGACGCACCGTCACCCAATTGGCCGTCCGTTGGACCCTCCAACAACCCGGTGTGACGGTCGCCCTGTGGGGAGCCCGCAGGCCGGATCACTTGGATGAGGTGCCCGGCGTCTTCGGATGGTCGCTGTCCCATCAGGATTTCGCCCGCATCGACGACATCCTGCGGAAAACGGTGACGAAGCCCCTCCCACCGCCTCCGGCGGATTTTCGCCCCCCCCTCCCGTTCGGAGCTGGAGAGATTGAAAAAGTGATCTCCCGGAAGTGACCCTCCCGCACAGGATGTAACAAATTGCCACTTCTATTCGAACGTTTGTTCGTGTATCCTATAGATTGAGGTGAAGAAATGATGGATCGGGGTAACAAGCTGTGGGAGGGTCACCGGCTCCTGCTGCCGCAACACCGGGACCTGATCTGGGAAGAGAAGCAGAAGGCGAAGGAGTACCATCCGCCGGAACTGGCGGCGGATGAGTTGGAGGCCCTCGACCGGACGATCCGATGGTCCCGGGCCAAAAAAAGGCCGATTGTGCTTACCTACGCCAGCAAGTACGGCCCGAAGCGGTGCACAGGGGTCGTCCTGAACATCCATCCCCTCGAAGGATGGATCATCCTTCAGAGCGGGGAAGAAAAACGGTTGATTCCCCTGTCCAAAATCGTCGGAGCCGAGGCGGCGACCGGCGGGGAATGGACCGAATAGATGCCCGAAAAAGCGCGAAGGGGGGTGCCGGATCGGCGATCCGGCACCCCGGCTTCCGCCGCCATCGGCGATTTCGCAAGACCTGCTTGACAGTTCATGTATATCGGAGTGATCAACCGGCCTGATATAATGAATATATAGATATCAAGCGAAAAAGAGACCGCTGAAAAACCCGAACACAGGCGCGCCAAGAGAGGCAGTTTCCGCTCCTCTCCATGCAGCGGGGGCGCTCGACGAAAGATCTTTGCCCTTTGGTTCATAACGCACCATCGCGCCAGAGGGTGGTTAACATGTTCCGCCTGTTTTTTGCCGGGAAAGACGATCCGCTGCTGGTCCAAAACGGCCCCTACGGCCTTTTTACCCTCCCGCACCTGATGGTTGTGCTGCTCCTGTTTGCCACCGTTTATCTGGTCATTCGCCGCATAATAAGAAAAGCGTACCGCGCTCGTTTTTCGTGGGTGTTTCGCGCCTATGTGCTGCTTGTCCTGCTCGAAATCATGAGGGTGATCTGGAGCGCTTATACGGGCCAATTCGACGTCCGGGAGGACTTGCCGCTGCAGCTTTGCGGCATCCAGATGTTTGCCATACCCCTGGCCCTGTTTTCGCGCGGCCGGATCGGAGACTACATGCGCGAGTTTGTATTCGCCTACGGCACCGTGGGCTTTTTGCTCGCCCTCATCCTTCCGATTCCGACGCTGCAAATCTATCCCGTGTTCCATTTCCGGAGCAT
The DNA here is from genome assembly GCF_003001905.1 of Planifilum fimeticola. Classification (NCBI taxonomy): domain Bacteria; kingdom Bacillati; phylum Bacillota; class Bacilli; order Caryophanales; family Thermoactinomycetaceae; genus Planifilum; species Planifilum fimeticola. Next base: position 14,412 of record NZ_PVNE01000037.1, on the reverse strand, counting down.
GCAAAGCATGCTGTATCACGCCGCTATGGGTTTTGTCGCCCTGATGTTGCCTCACCTGAATTACCGCCCGGACGTAAGGAACGTGCGAAAGGCCTACGCCGTGCTCGTGGCATGCGCGTTGTTTGCAAGTGTTGTGAACATCCTTTTGGACAGCAATTATTTATATACTTCCGCGCTTCCCATTCGGTTTGATTCCCTGCGTTGGCCGTTGTATCTGCCCTTTTTATTTGCATTCGCGTTGTTTGTGGGGCGCCTGCCGTATCATGCATACCGTTTTTTCAGCGGAACCTGTCCCGGTGGAACGCCACGCCGGCCACCAGGGAGAAACAGGCCGGGCGGACGAAGGTTCTTTCAAAAAACATGACGTGCCGATGTTAAGGATACGTGAGTATGAAACAAGACCTGACAGGCGTTTAACGGGCTGCGTTTTGGAACATCTGTGAAAAAATTTGCGGCGGTTTGAAGCGGCAAAAAACGTGGAGAGCGACAAAAGCGTTGTTAAACAGACATGCAGGCCACCTTCGTCTTTTGAAAAGAGAAGCGAATTATTCCTTTGCGGCCCTTCCAAGACGATGATGGAGCAATACAGATCTTGGTTTGCAGCGGACGGGACGAGGCAATAAATCTCGTTGAAACAGACCCTTTCATTAAAGAAGGTTATTATGCTTCGTATGAGGTCCATGAAACAATTGGCCAATCGAGTAACCAAAGAAAAAAGGCCCGCATGCGGGCCGCGCAATGTGCTCCGTTTATTTTGTACCGGCCTTCTCGTTGTGTTCCTCGCCGGCTGCTTCGTGTTCGCCTCATCCCGGTCATGGGCCGGCGGTCCGGCAGCGGATTGCCCAACACAAAGGACAGGGGTTTCCCCGCCCTTATTTTTTTTGCAAGGCCGCCAGCCGATCGGCCTGTTCCAGAACCAGTCGCACCAGTTCGTCTTCCCGGGAAAGGCCGGCATACTTGCAAAGGGCTCCGTCCATCCCGTCCCGCTTCACGGTTTGCGACAGTCTCACCGCTTCCTCGTCCCCATCAAAATCGTACGCGAGGGCGGCGGCAATGCCAAGGGCCAGATTTTCCGGCCTTTTCCCCCGTGCGATCAATTGACGGGCTGGCGCTACCAGCCGATCCTTCGGGCCGAGTTTCCGGATGGGGGAGCGGGCCACCCGCGTCACGTCATCGGAAATGTGGGGGTTTTGAAAGCGACCGATAATCTGTTCGATGTATGCAGCGTGGGCACCGGGATCGAAGCCGTGCTTGTCGACCAGCAGCGACCCCGTCTCATCGAGCGCCTTTCGCACGATTTCCCGGATCGACGGCTCATCGATCGCCTCTTGGATGGTCGAAATCCCCCGGGCATAGCCCAGGTAAGCCGTAACGGCATGGCCGGTATTGACGGTGTATAATTTTCTCTCCACATACGGGGTCAACTCCTTGACGCACACCATGTCCTTTACGGCGGGCGGATCCCCCAGGATCCCGGCCTGATCCACGATCCATTCGTGATAGGGCTCGACGGCGACGGCCAGCGGGTCCTCACCATCCTGATTGGGAACGATGCAGTCGACAACGGCGTTGGGAAACCCGAAAATTCTCTGGAATCGCTCCTTTTCCGCCTCCGTCACATGTCGATACACCTGTTCCCTGAGAAGCGATCCGGCACCAATCATGTTCTCACAGGCGACCACATTGAGCGGGCGGTCCGTTTCGCGCATCCGCCGCCGCAGCCCCTCCGCGATGAGCCCGGCGATCAGCGGCAGCACGTTGGCACCGACCGCCGTCGTCACCAGATCGGCCTCCGCAATCGCCGCCACGGCGCATTCCTCGTCCGTCCGGCTGTTGATCGCCCGGACATTTGAAATCTGCATCTCTTCCCTCGCCGCCCCCACCCGCACGACGCGGTAGGAACGCCGCTCGTTCAGCGCTTCCACCAGGGTTTCGTCGATATCGATGAAACACACCTCATACCCGGACCGGGCCAACAAGGCACCGATGAATCCCCTTCCGATGTTTCCCGCTCCGAAATGTACCGCCCGCAAGTCAATTCACCTCGTCAAAAAAGGAAAGGAGTGCTTCCTTCGATTGGGCATGAACGATTTTCTCCACTTTTTCCGGGTCGGAACAAACCAGAGCGATGTTGGATAAAATCTGCAGATGCTCATCACCCTTGCCGGCGATCCCGACGACCAGTTTGGCGACCCGGCCATCGCCGAAATCCACCCCTTCCGGAATCTGGACGATCGAAATTCCGGCGGCCTTCACCAGCCTTTTCCCCTCTTCCGTCCCGTGGGGGATCGCCACGTGGTTGCCGATGTAGGTGGAGGTCACCGTTTCCCGCTCCAACATCTTGTCGATGTATGCTTCCTCCACAAACCCGTTTTCCACCAGCAGCCGGCCGGCCAGCCGGATCGCGCTCTCCTTGTCGCTTACCCGGGCGTTCAGCAGTACCGCTTCCCCGGAAAGGACCGGTTTCTCCATCGTTTTCCACTCCTTATCCGTCCAGTTGGTCTTTTAAAAACCGTTGAAATCGGTCGCCAAGGAACGAAGCCACCGTTTCCTGATCCTGCGATTCAAATACGGCCAAGCTCTCGTCGCCTTCGATGATGAGGGCGCTGATGTGACTCAATACTTCCAACACCGTATTTGACGGATTTTCCGGCGCCAGAAGGAGCAGCAGCCGGTTCATCCCGGTCCGGGTGTCATCCATCGCCCGGATGGAAAGGGGTTCCGCCCAGCTCCAGATCGTGAAGGAGGGTTGTTGCACCCGGGGACTTCTGGCGTGAAACAGGCCGAGGGAAGAGCCCGGAATGCCGAGCCCCCTCATCCGGTGACGTTGAAGCAACGCTTCGGCCACCTCCTCCGGACGGCGGAGGACTCCCCGTCGGTGCAGCTCTTCGCAGGCGGACCTCAGCGCATGCTTGACCGTCTTCGGATTTTCAAGAACCGTCAGCTGAAATCCCTCCAAGACCGTGCCGATGATTTCCGCGAGCCGGTAAACGCGCCGGAACGGCAGGACATGCCGGCGATGGTCTCCGGCTTTTTCCCCCGGTTCCCGGTCTTGGATCCGAGGAAAATCCCCGCGATCCGGAACAGGCGAAGGGCGCCGCTTCCGCACCGCTTCCCGGATCTTTCGGGCGTCATCCTCCGTCAACATCGGATGGACCAGGATATATTCCCGTCCAAATCCCTCCAGGGGAATGGTCGAGATGATCACGTCGTAATCGTCGAGGTTGATTTTTTCCAGATCAAAGAACGACGCTTGATGCAACCGCTGAACTTCCTGAAGCTCTTTTTTGACTTTGGCCGCCAGCATCTTCGACGTGCCGATTCCGCTCGCGCAGATGATCAACGCCCGGATCTCCTTCGGCTCGCTCAGCCGTTCCAGGCTGGAGGCGAAATGCAGCACGAGATACCCGATCTCCGCCTCCGGAAAGGGAATATCCGGAAAAGCCCTTTCCACACCCGTTCGGATCAACGCGAACCAATCGCCGTAATCCCTTTGGATATCCTCCAGCAGCGGGTTGTCGATGCGCAGCCCCTTTTGAATCCGGTAAATCGCCGGTTGCAGATGGGTGATCAGCCCCCGGAACAAGGACGGATCCCGGTGCAGGTCCACGCGGGTTTGTTCGCTGACGTAATCGATCAGCCGTTTCGTCCGGGAAGCCAGAAGAAAATTCTCCTCTTCCAGCTCCCACCCGATTCCCTCCCTCAGTTTCGCCCCCTTCAAATGCATGGCGATATAGCCGACCTCCGCCTCCGGAACTTCCAGATCGAGGGCCTTCCGCAACTTGTCGATGATCTTGGCCGCGATCCGGTATTCCCGCGTATCCTGCAAGGCGGCGAGGGAAGGGGCGTCCATCACGATCTTCTCTCCCTTTTGCAGCCGCTCCAGGGCGAGCGCCAGGTGTACGACGAGACCGATATACGCGCTGTCCGTCAGGGCGTAGGGCAATTGGGTCCGGATTTCCTCCACCGCCCTTTCGGCGACCGCCAGTTTGTCCTTGCCCACATATCCCAGCAGACGTTCCGAAACCGTCCGGACCGGACCGGCGGATTTCTTCCGGATTTGATCGCGGAGAAGCACGAGCAGATCCGCCTCCGACAGATTTTCCATGATCAGTCGGCTCATGGCGCGGCGCTTCGCCGCCTCCGGTCCGACGACCTTTACGCCGTACCCGCGCTTGCGAACCAGCGAAAGGGAAAAGGAAGCCAGCCACTGTTCCACCTTCGTCAAATCGTGGCTCACCGTCGCCACCGTCACGTTCAACTCATCCGCCAGCGCGACCAGTTTCACGGCGTCCTCCTGCGCCAACAGGAAACACAGGAGGATCGTCTGCCTCTCGTGCGGCGTAAACTCACACGGGGGTTCGTTCAGGAGAAAGAGCTCCAGCTGCTTTTTCCTTTCCGGCGCACCCCGGATCCGGATGCCGATTCCCGTTTTCTTTTCCAGCGAGAGATCGAACGCCGACAAGATATCCTCCACGTGATTCAAGTCCCGATGGACCGTCCGCTCGCTCACCTGAACCGCCACCGCCAGATCCCTGACGGTGACGGCCTGATCTTCGTTGAGCAGGCGCTGCAGTATTTGCCTTTCCCTCGCCGTGACGTACATGCGATCACCTCCGGCAACCGGCGATTCCTTCCCTCCTTCCCTCATTCGCGTTATTTTCGTTTCAAGCGCTCCACCAACTCGTCATACTTCGAGCCGTCCAGGAAGTTTTCCACAGAGACATGGGTCGCCTCCGGCAACCTGGCCTTCGCCCGCTCCGTCAAGTCCTTGTGGGTGATCACGATGTCGGCGTCTGCGGGCAACTCGCTGATCGAAGTGTTCGTCACTTCGATCTCCAGCCCCGCCTCCTGCACCTTGCGGCGCAGGATGGAAGCCCCCATCGCGCTGGAACCCATTCCCGCATCGCAGGCGAAGATGATTTTGCCCACTTCCTTTTGATCCAACCGCACCAATGCTTCGGCAGCCTTGCTTTTCTTTCCTTTCAGCTGCTCCATCTTCTCCGTCGCTTTCACCATGTCTTCCTCCGCTTCCCCTTTGTTCCGCCTGATGATGGGAAGCGCCACGAGGAACGAAACCAGCGTCCCGACGGCAACTCCCGACAGCACCCCCAAATAGTTCCCCTTCGGCGTCATCGCCATCAGGGCGAAAATGCTACCGGGAGAAGGCACCGCCACCAGCCCGGCGTGGAACAGGGAAAAGGTGAAGACCGCACTCACGCCGCCGGCGATCACCGCCAGAATCAACAAGGGCTTCATCAGGATGTAGGGGAAATAGATTTCGTGAATCCCGCCGAGAAAGTGGATAATCGCCGCCCCGGGGGCTGACTGCTTCGATATCCCCTTCCCGAAGAGCCAGTACGCGAGCAGAATGCCAAGGCCGGGACCCGGATTGGTCTCCAGCAAAAAGAGAATCGATTTTCCCGTTTCGGCCGCCTGCTTCATGCCCAGGGGGCTCAAAATCCCGTGGTTGATCGCGTTGTTCAAAAAGAGAACCTTCCCCGGCTCGATAAATATGTTGGCCAAGGGCAACAGCCCGGCGGCGATGATGGCTTCCACGCCGGCGGCCAGCACCCGGTTCAGCGCCAGCACGACGGGTCCGATCGCCTGATAGGCGAGCAAGGTCAAGATCGCGGCGATGATTCCCGCCGAAAAATTGTTGATGAGCATCTCAAAGCCCGAGCGCACCTTGCCCTCGATCCATCGGTCAAACATTTTGATCGACCAGCCGCCGAGGGGACCCATGATCATCGCGCCCAGGAACATGGGGATATCCGTACCCACGACAACCCCCATCGTAGCGGTGGCTCCGACCACGCCCCCCCGAACGTCGTATACCATCCGTCCGCCGGTGAAGCCGATGAGCAGCGGCAGCAGATAGGTGATCATCGGCGACACCAGCTTGGCCAAATGCTCGTTCGGCAGCCAGCCGGTGGGAATGAACAGGGCGGTGATCAAGCCCCAGGCGATGAACGCCCCGATATTGGGCATGATCATCCCGCTCAGATAACCGCCGAACCGCTGCACCTTCGCCCTCCACGACGCCGTCTTCTCCGCCTGCGCTTCCGGCAACGGCCGCGTCGCTCCGTTCACGGCAAAATCCCTCCTTTGCTCGATGCGCACCCCGACGCCCAAGGGGTTGTTGACATGATTAAAATATGATTTCATCGAACCCGCGCAGGGCACACATGGAAACGTCGGTTTTTTTGGTTTGTTTTCATTTTATAGCGCTTCCATCAAACGCCTCAATGAGATATTGATGGCAATTTGTCACCATGGATTTTGACATGATTAAAATGGAACGAAGGGCGGTGTGCACGACCGGTTCGGAAAAAGCCCCGGCCTCTCCCTGTATGGGGGAGGTGCATCTTCCTGCGGCGCAAAAGAAAAAGGGCACCTCGCCGGAAGGTGAAAGACTCCGCGTCAAAAGCCCTATAAAAAAGATGGGTGTTCCGCTGAACGCCTTAAGTCATGCGGCCGAAACGAAACGGAGCACCCTTCGGCATCTGTCGGGGTTGGTTTCGCAGCGCAAAAAAGGGAGGGACGCGATGTTCCGCTCCGGCTCCATGCAGCAGGGAGCGCTGGGCGAAAATCGGTCCCTCCGGATACTTTGCCAATCGCTTGAGGACACCTTGCAAGACTTCTCTCCCGATTTGCGATCAGTAGCCTGCTTCCAGTTTCGCCTTGTACACATCCGCATCCAGTTCTTTGGTGATCCGGCTGGTAAGCACACCCGCCGTCATGCTTCCGCTCACATTGACGGCCGTGCGCCCCATATCGATCAGGGGCTCGATCGAAATCAACAAGCCGGCCAAACCGATCGGCAGGTTCATCGCCGAAAGCACCAGAATGGCGGCAAAGGTGGCTCCTCCTCCGACCCCCGCCACCCCCAGCGAGCTGATGGCCACCGTCAAAATCAGAGTGAAAATAAAGACGGGGTCCAGCGGATTGACACCGACCGTGGGCGCGATCATGACTGCGAGCATCGCCGGGTAGATTCCGGCGCATCCGTTCTGTCCGATCGAAACCCCGAAGGAACCGGACAGGTTCGCGATTCCCTCGGACACGCCCAGCTGATTCGTCTGGGTTTGGATGTTCAGCGGCAGGGTTCCCGCGCTGGAGCGCGATGTAAACGCAAAGGAAAGGGTGGGCAAGGCCTTTTTCACATAAATGAGCGGATTCAACCCGGATATCGCAAGCAAGACCAGGTGCACGGCAAACATCGCGAGAAGGGCCACGTAAGAGGCGATGACGAACTTGCCCAATTTCAGGACCGAATCCACATCGGTCGTCGCCACCGCCTTCGTCATCATGGCGAAAACCCCGTAGGGAGTGAGGCGCAAAACGAGCGTCACCATTCGCATGACGACCGCATGGAACGCTTCAGCGATTTTTGCAAACAGATCGGCCTGCTCCGGATTTTTCCTCTTGACCCCCAAGTAGGCGATCCCGAGAATGGCGGCAAAGATGACGACGGCGATCGTTGACGTGGGCCGCGCACCGGTGAAATCCAAGAAGGGATTGGCCGGAAGGAGCTCAAGGATTTTCTGGGGGAAGGATTGATCCTTAATCTCATCAAATTTGCCTTCGATCTCGTTCGCCCGCGAAAGTTCCGCATCGCCCTGTTCGATCTGAACCGCCTTCAGATCAAAGCCCAGGGCCGTCACAATGCCGATGGTAGCGGCAATCGCCGTCGTGCCGATCAGAATGCCGATGATCAGCCCGGCGATCTTGCCGGTGTTGCTGGACAGTTTCAGTTTCGTAAAGGTCACCAAAATGGAAATGAAAATCAGGGGGATGACGATCATCTGCAACAGTTTCACATAACCGCTACCGACGATGTCAAACCAATCGATCGAGGCTGACAAGGTATCCCGATCCGATGCATAAGCAAACTGCAGGACGAATCCAAACACAATCCCTATGCCGAGGGCGGTGAAAACGCGTTTGGAAAAGGAAAGGTGTTTCCGTTGCATAAAATACAGCCCGCAAATGATCAGAAGAAACAAAACAATATTTAAAATTATAAAAAGGGAATTCAACATTCATCCTCCCATCCGTATTCAACTTCTCTATTAGATATAAACTAATAAATCCTATCCGTCAAGTAAGATTTAACGCCCGCCCTTTTCCGCAGGCTCCACGCCGTTTTCCGCTTTCCGTTCCCATAACACAGCATTCCCAGGAAATGCATGCCGATGCGCCGGCGATGAGGTGCGAAACCGGGGCGTCAACACATGCGAAGGGGGCCGAATCGTTCTCGGCCCCCATTTGGGTTGCTTATGGTTGAAAGGTCATTTTGACGCTGACCACTTCCGGGCGATTGCCGATCCGAAGGGGCGGACCCCAGGTGCCGTACCCGCAGGATACGATGAGGTGGTAGGCTCCCTTCTTCAGCAATCCCCAATCCTCTTCATAGATGCGGTCGGTGATCAGATTTGCAGGAAAAATCTGCCCCCGGTGGGTGTGGCCGGACAATTGAAGATCGATGCCGGCGGCTTGGGCCTCCCCCAGATCGATGGGCTGGTGGTCCAGCAGAAGGAGGGGCTTCCGGGTATCGATTCCCTTCATCAACTCTTTCAGCTTGACCCGTTCCGGCCCCCCATGAAGGCGGGGATCGTTCCGGCCGATCAGGTACAGATCATCGCCGATGGATACGGAGCGGTCTTTCAATACCTGGATCCCCTCCGCCTCCAGAGACCGCATCAATTCGCCTTCATCATCCCGGAGATCCCGGTCGTGGTTTCCGGGTACTGCAAAAACTCCCAGTGGGGCTTCGATTTTCCCCAGAACCGACACCAGCTCCCTGGCCGCTCCCGGAGGGAGACGACCGTCGGTGATGTCTCCGGCCAGCAGGACGAGGTCCGGTTTCAGCTCCCCCAGCATTTCAAGCAGGGACTCCATCCGGCCGGCATCGATCACCGGACCGAAATGAATGTCCGAAACCATGGCGATATGGAGCTCCTTCATGGATCCGGCCTTTTTGTTCACCGTCACCTCGTACTCGTTGACGACCGGATTCCGGGCATTCCACCCTCCGTAGATGACGGCGCCCAATATGAGGATTACCACGACGCCCCCCAGGACGAGAGGGGTTTTTGGGTGTTCCCTCACCCGATCCGGAATAAACCTGAGCCACCGATTCAACAGCCGGATGCAGTCGATCAGGAGAAGAATCAAAAAGGCGTACAGGACCATGATCATGGAATACCCGCCCCACATGGCCATCCAGGAAGCGATAAAGCGGGGCAAAAGATGTTCCGTCAGCTCCGCTACAGGAAACGGCAGCACCAGCAAGGCGAAAACGGCACCGAACAGGACCCGGAGGAAGCGGGAATCCGGTTTGCCGAGAGACTGCCATCCCCTGCGCCAGATGTAGTAGCTCATCAACCCGTAAAGCGCCAAGAAAATCGAGACGAAAAGACCCCACATGTACGTTCTTTCTCCTCCACCGAAAAGTGTTGCTGCAGCTCTCCGCACATGGATGCGACTTTTGATCCTTCGATTCTTCCACAATGAATAAAGTATCAAACAAACCGGCGATTGGCCATACAATGCGGAGAATTTCGACTCCACCGGGACTCGGCAGATCGTTTCGGGTCCGTTTGTCAGACTTTCGGGAAGCACGACACCTGTCCGTGTGCAAAAGGATTGACCATGGACGAATTGGAACGGCTCCGCTTTTGACATCGCCTCAAAACGTCAAAAAATGTGCGCCCCCTCCGGCACTCGACAATGTCTCCCGCCGCTTCGGCTGCAGATGCGATCCGGGTTACGCGCCGACCTTCACCGGGTATGCAGATCATTGTGAACCGCTTGACCCTCCGTGTGAAAAATCTCCCTATACATCCAGGATAAACGGTTAATCTCACCTGCTTTTTTCCTGCGCCAACCGGCGCAGGGGATCCGTCATCACCTTTTGTTGAGCTTCACAGCAGTGATCCATATCCTCAAATTGCGCCGTGATTTCCGCTCTTCGTTCTCCCTGTCAGGCGCGCTCCATAAAAACGAGTGAACCGTTCAGCAGGTTCACTCGGCAAATCCGCCTTCGATAGATCATGTTTCGATCCCGCACTCCCGCATGAATCGATCCTGCGTCACATGCCCGGAGTTGAGTCAACCTTTCTCCTTCAACGCGCCCGATGATTCCCCTTCTTCCCGATCCCGCTCCTCGAGGAAGGAAACCACCGCCCGGAAAAACCGTCCATAGTCCGGATTCCACACGTCGTGCCCCGCTTCCGGCATGACGGCGATTTCCACCCGGGGCAGCCTTTCCCGAAAGAGCGCGGCATCCGCTTCTTTCAATAACGATCCCTCGCCTCCGCCGCGAAGGACGAGCGCCGGACAGCGGATCTCCCGCAGGCGGTCCCAGAGAAACACCTCCCGGGATTCCCGCTGCATTGCCCTCACCACCCGTTCCGGGATCTTCCGGGGAGACGAGAGCATCCGCTCCACCCAGGTTTCGGGAATGGCCGGATACCGCGCCGGATAATCGATCAGGATCAAACCGGCCACCCGGCGGGGATGGCGGGCCGCCAGCTCGATGGCCCGGGGGACCCCCATCGAGTAGGCTATCAGGCAGAATCGCCCTTCTAATGCCTCTTCCATCACCGCTTCGGCATCCTCCACCTGATCCTCCAGGGAATAACCCGCCTCCGGCGCGTCGCTTTTGCCCGCCCCCCGCCAGGAGATGGCCAAGGTGCGACGGGGGGCCAGCTTTTCCATCTCGGACCGAAAGTTCTCGGCGCTCTCCAGAGCGCCGGGAATGTACATCAGGGGAATCCGGTCGACCTCTTCCCGTTCCCCGCTGTCCAGGTAATGGAGCCGGACTCCGCCCCTCGAAGCCCAGGCATCCCGAATCAATCGGCTGCACTCCTTTCCTCCCCATTGCCGCCAGCTTCGGACATCAACCCGGCCAGGACCGAAACCCGAAGGATGATGCCCAAGAGCTTCCCGGATCCGTCCACCACGGCGATGGGAAAGCGGGACTCGGTGGCCTTGGGGATCAGCTCCTGAATGGTCTCTTCGGGGTCGGCGGTATGGTAGTCCTTCCGGAGGATCTCCGGCAGATTCTTGTTCTCTTTCCGGGCCTGGATCGCGTCATCGATCGTGACGATCCCTTGCAGCTTCCGGTCTCCGTCCACGACAAACACGCTGGAGATGCCGTTGGATTTCATCTCCTTGACCGCCACCTGGATCCCGTCCTTCATGGAAACCGTCGCGGTGGTCCGGACCATCACGTGTTTGGCCTGCACCACCCTGGACCGGTCGATATCCTTGACAAATTCCTCGATGTAATCGTTCGCCGGCTGGTTCAGGATCTCCTCCGGCGTCCCGATCTGAATCACTTCTCCGTCCTTCATCACCGCCACCCGGTCACCCAGCTTGAAGGCCTCGTTCACATCGTGGGTGATGAAGACGATCGTCTTCTTCAACTTGGACTGGATCTCCAGAAGCTCCAACTGCATTTCCCGGCGGATCAAGGGATCCAGGGCGCTGAAGGGCTCATCCATCAGCAGGATGTCCGGATCATTGGCCAAGGCCCGGGCCAACCCGACCCGCTGCTGCATCCCGCCGCTCAATTCCCCGGGCATTTTGTCCTCCCAGCCCTCCAGGCCGACGGCGGCCAGCACCTCCTGGGCCTTTCGCCTGCGTTCCTCCTTGGGAACTCCCTTCACTTCCAGGCCGTATTCCACGTTGCCCAGCACGGTGCGGTGGGTAAAAATGCCGAAGTGCTGAAACACCATGGCCATTTTGTTTTGGCGGAACTCCCGGAGCTGCTTTTTCCTGTATTCCACGATGTTCTCCCCGTCGACGGTGATCCGTCCCCGCGTCGGCCGGTTGAGCAGGTTGAGGCAGCGGATCAGGGTGGATTTTCCGCTTCCCGACAGCCCCATGATCACAAAGATTTCCCCCCGCTTCACTTCGAAGGAAACGTCGCGCACGCCGACGGTATGACCCGTCTTTTTCAAAATCTCGTCCTTCGACGCCCCCTCCTCGAGAAGTTTCAGCACGGATTCCGGTCGGGGGCCGAATACCTTGGTCACGTTTTCCACGATGATCTCAGACATGGCCCTGCTCCTTTTTGAAATTGTAGCGATTGGCGATGCCTTGGGTGATTCGGTCGATGATGATCGCCAAAATCACGATGGACAACCCGGCTTCAAACCCGCGATCGATATCCACCCGGTTGATGGAGATCAACACTTCCATTCCGAGCCCCTTGGCCCCGACCAGGGAAGCGATCACCACCATCGCCAGCGCCATCATGGTGGTCTGGTTGACTCCCGCCATGATGGTGGGAAGGGCTTGCGGAATCTGAACCTTTCTCAACATCTGCCAGCGGGAAGAGCCGAAGGAAAGGGCCGCCTCGATCATCTCCCGGGACACTTCGCGAAGGGCGAGATTGGTCAGGCGGATCACCGGGGGAAGGGCGTAAATGACGGTGGCGAACAGCGCCGAAACCTTTCCCAGCCCGAAAAACATGATGGCCGGGATGAGGTAGACGAAACTGGGCATCGTCTGCATGGCATCCAGGATGGGTCGCATCACCGCTTCCGTCAACCGGCTGTACGCCATCAGGATGCCCACCGGGATTCCGATCAGAAGGGAAATCGCCACGGAGGTCAGCACGATGGACAAGGTCAGGATCATCATGTCCCAATAGCCGAAGGATCCCACCAGGAACAGAAGAAGACCGAAGGTAATGCCGGCGGGGAGATGAAGCAGCCGCCACCCCAGCAGAAAAGCGGCAAGGATCACCACCCACCAGGGAAGCCATCCCATGAAGAGTTCCACATTGTACAAAAAGGTCAGGGTAACCACTTTGACAGCATCGAAAAAGCCCGTCAAATGGGTGGTCAAAAAACGGATCAAGTCCTCCACATATCCACCGACGTCGATACGAAATTGATCAGGAAATTGACTCATCGCAAATGTGCTCCCTGCGAAGCCTGCACGTCACCTCTCTTTTCCGTAATGAGACAGAGCGGACTTGCAACAACGATACGAGGAGGCCGGGACAGCGGTTTCCCTCATGTCCGGCGATTGCCGTTTCGCGGAAAACCCCGTCCCAACCGTCCGTCGTTTGAGGGAAACGCCGTCTTCCCCATCGGAAGAGGGCACCTTCCCCTTTACCCGCGCGAAACTATTTCAGGGACTCTTTCACTTTGGCCGCCACATCGTCGGGAACCCACTGGGTCCAAACCTCCTCGTGCTCCTTGAGGAACCACTGGGCGGCCTCATCGCTGCTCGCGTCGTTGTCCTGCATGTAAGCCAGGGCCTCATTGGTCAATTCGGCACTGGTCTTGTATTTCTTAAGGAATTCGACCACTTCGGGAGCCCGATCCTGAAGGCTTTTGTGGATGGCGATTTCCACCGGTTGCTTCGGAAACGCCGTTCCGTATCCGTCCTCCCAGGCTTTTTCGTCATAGGCGGGCTCCTCCAACAGGGTCATGTCGTATTTCCCCATGACCCAGGTCGGCTCCCAATAGTACCCCACCCAGGGCTCACCCTTTTCATAGGCGTCGGTCAACGAACTGGTGAGGGCCGCGTCGGAACCGGGCCGGAAGTAGGTAAAGTCCTTGTCCAAACCGTAGGTTTTCACCTTTTGTTCCAAAATTCCGTCAACTGCCCATCCGGTCGGTGAACCGATAATCCGGGATTTTCCGGGGTTTTCCGGATCCTTGAAGAGATCCTTGTAACGGGTCAGATCCTGAACCGTTTTCAGGTCGGGAGCCATCGGCTCGATTCCCCGTTTTTTGTCCCCTTTGATCATGTAGGTCGGCACATAAAATCCCTGCCGGTTATCGTCAAAGTTGGTGGACACCCGTTCCACGTTTCCGCTTTTCAATATCTTTTCCCATTGATCCTTCACATTTCCGGTCCATATCTCCATGTACACATCGATATCCCCCTGCTCCAATCCCGTCAGGGTGTTGGGGGTGGATCCGGGCGTCACGTCGGTCTTGAGCCCGTACCCGTTTTCAATGATCGCCTGTGCCACGCTGTTGTGAAAGCGCAGGCTGTCCCACCCGGCATCGGCAAAGACGATGGGATCATCCTGCCCCCCCTGCTCCACTTCCGGTGGGGTGGCACACGCCGTCATCGAAACGATCAACAACGCCGAAAGGATTCCAAAGGTCCATTTCGGGAACCTTTTGTAAAATGGATTCACATTAACAACCTCCTGTTCTCAACCATTATAACATAATAAAAAAAATTGATCGAAACGGGAGGTGCGCGGTAACTTCTATTGACAAACCACGCCCGGGTATGAGGATCCCGGGGCGATACCCGAATCTAAGGTTGATCGGTTTAGAAGCTATTTCAAAATTCGGTTTACACACCAAATAATGAATGCAATCAGGCAAAAAGCTCTATAGATATGCAAATATCGGTCATATCGGACCA
>NZ_PVNE01000036.1 GCF_003001905.1 Planifilum fimeticola | reverse complement strand
GGTTCAATCACAGCCCATTGTTCGTCTGTCAGCTCATGTCTCGTACTCATACTTCCATTTTACATTGGCAGATCATGTTTTTGAAATAGCTTGTAAAATTGGCCTCCAATCATACCGGCGGAGCGACGGCTTGGGACCTTCCACTCCAAGCTCCTTTTTTTATCTTTCCCCCTTTAATGGTTGTCTTCATCCACCCCCCTTCCGCCTTCCATCCATTCCGGCATCCCTTCCCTTGGATTCCCATTTGTCACTTGTTTGACAAAAAGCACAAAGTGAAATATACTTTAATCGTATTCAACTTTGTTGAATTAAATGAAACCAAGTTAAATCAATCAAAATATTTCGTTTATCGGGAGGTGACATGGTGAACAAGTCCAATCGGGATCGCGGTCAACAGGCCGGGGAATTTGTTGAGGTGCTGGGCGACACCGTATATGGGAAAGATTTGATTTTTTCTATTATTGGAAGCGCTTTCTTAGGGCTGGGAGGTTTTTTGCTGGGAAAACAAATCTTTCCCATATTCGCAGCGGAAAACATGATTAACTCCTACTCGCTACTGACGGGAATTGCCGGACTAGTCATTGCCCTGATCATCAACTCCTTCCTTTTTAAACCCAAGAGAAAACTCATCGAAGAAAAAGGCACAGCAGGACAGGTGAAAGAAATCTTTGACGATTATCAACTGGATCTGGATCAGGAGCGCAAGGCGATCAGGGACAATCCCGCCATCATGAAGGAGATGAAAGAGCAAGGAATATACGAAATGTTTTTTCCCAGGAAGGGGGATTGAAGCATGGGCGAGTTCATCATCGCTCTGGTTTTAGCTGTCGTGGCCGGTGTGGTCTTTTCCCTTCTGGGGCTCATTTCGGGAACGGATGAAACGGCGGTCGTGGTGCCCATCACTTTAATTGTCGTGCTGTTGGGAGCTCCGCCGGTAGCGGTATTTGCGTTTTTCATGGCGGCGGTCATGGCGAAACACTTAACCCACGCGATTCCAACTGCACTGATGGGCGTCCCAGGGGACACGATGGCGACGCCGATGATGGAGCACGCAAACTTCCTAAGACGTTTGGGAATGCCGCATATCGCATTGCGGAAAATGATCTCCGGTGGGATCATCGGGGCGTTTATCGCCCTGCCTGTAGCACTAGTTTTTGCGTGGGTCCTCAGTCCGTTCGGTTCATTCTTTCAACAGAACTCGGGAATCATCTTCACCATCGCGGGGATCATCATCGCCTACTTATCCAAAGGGCGTTGGGCGAGCGTATTGCTCATCCTTCCCATGGCGATGTTGTATCAGGGACTGGATGCCCTTAGCTTCACCAATCTTGAGAAACATTTGTCCATCAGTTTCTTCCTCGGAATCGCCATTGGACCGATGCTAGTCGATCTATTGATCGCCCTGTCAAGAAGCGCCCGGTCACAGGTTACCAGGCAAGAAATGAACACGTATAACTTGGCACCGGATCGAAAAGCATGGTCGGGGTATTTTCCAAATCCCTTCAAGGTTCTTACAAAAAAGCAGACCGGTGCCGTGGCGGGAACCGCTTTAATCTCTTCGGCCACCTTCGGCCTCAGTCCCGTCGGGATGACTTCCATGATGGGAGAACTCGTGGGCTCGCGTACGAAAGGACAGTACAACAAGGCCACTTCCAGTCTTGCAGCCATGAACGGCGTCACTGAATCCACTTATATTGCCGAAACAATCATTCCGCTGGTGGCCTTTGGAATTCCCTTGAGTCCCGTCGCCCTTGGTCCCGCTCAACCGCTATTTAATGCTCCGCCCGTTTTTACGAGCGACCCGATCAATAACCTGCACACCCTCATGGAGCCGATCGATTTTCTGATCTACGGATTGATGGGCCTAGCCATCGCCTCAGTCATCGCTTATCCGTTTTCAATGAATTACGCAAGAAAGGCGACGGTTTTCATCATGACGCGGATCAGTCAAGAGGCGATCATCGGGATGTTTATCGGGCTCGTGATGGTGTTGTCCTTTCACGAGGGCGGAATCATCGCCAGCCTCGTGACCTTCTCGGTGGCCATGGCGGTCGGGCTGCTGAATCGCTTCCTGGGAATGAGTGTGGGAGTTCAATTTATGATCTACTATGGCTCCAGCTGGATGATCTCGACACTGATCGGCCAGTAACCTACGCATCAGAGGAGGGGGCATCATGGGTACACGCTTCAAAGGATTTTATCGTCTGTCTCCGGAAGAACGATTGGACAACGTGGCTGAACACTCCGGATTGAGCGGGGAAGAAAAGGCCATCATCCGCGGGGAAAAAGGATTTTCGGTCCAAACGGCGGATCAAATGGTGGAAAACGTCATCGGATATATGCCGATCCCCCTGGGTGTAGCTGCGAACTTTAAGGTTGACGGCAGGGATATCTTTGTTCCGATGGCGACGGAAGAGCCTTCTGTGATCGCCGCTGCCAGCAACGCGGCACGGCTGGCGTATGATACGGGAGGTTTCACGACATCGTTTTCCGGTCCCATCATGATCGGCCAAGTGCACGTAACCCAGTTGAGCCATCCGTACGCGGCCATGGCAAAGATTTATGAAAACAAAGAAGCCATTTTAAATAAGTGCAACCAACAAGATCCGACCCTCATCTCGCTGGGCGGAGGCGCCCTGGACCTGGAAGTGCGCGTCGTCAAAACGTTAAGCGAAAAAGTTCTGGTAATACACCTTTTTGTGGACACCCGGGACGCCATGGGTGCCAATGCGGTAAATACGATGAACGAAGCCGTTGCACCGTTGATCGAAAAGATCACGGGCGGCAAGGTGGTTTTACGCATATTGTCCAACTTGGCGGATAAACGAATCGCGCGGGCAAGAGCCGTATTTGAAAGTCCCTTTGGTAATGACAAAGAAATGCTCCATCGGTTTATCAGCGCCTACGAACTGGCAGCAGCGGATCCCTACAGGGCGGCCACGCATAACAAAGGAATCATGAACGGCGTTAGCGCCGTTGTTCTCGCCACTGGCAACGACACGAGAGCCGTTGAAGCGGGTGCACATGCATATGCCGCCAGATTTGGGCGATATACGACTTTGACCCATTATGAGCTGGGAGAAAACCGGACGATCATCGGAACGATTGAACTGCCCCTGGCCGTGGGATTGGTCGGCGGAGCGACGAAATCGCATCCGGTCGCGAGAACCGCCATCAAAATGTTGGGTGTAAAAACTTCCCGTGAACTGGCGGGAATCATCGCTGCGGTCGGCTTGGCACAAAACTTCGCGGCATTGAGGGCTTTGGCGAGTGAAGGGATTCAGAAGGGCCATATGAAACTCCACGCGAAAAATATGGCGATCCAAGCCGGCGCCAAAGGCCATGAAATCGGCCGAGTCGTAGAATGGGTGGTAAAAGAAGGAAGGTTCCGCTTTGATGACATCAAGCGCTATCTGGAAAAAATACGAGAGGAATGACATCCCTCAGCTGAAGCGCACATACGGCCTCTAAAGGCCCTTCTCAGGGGCGAAATATCCTGTGAATCTCCTCATATCAGGCGGGAGATTCACAGTTTTTTGTCAAAAAGCTTCCCCAGGAAACGAAATGAAAATAATCGAAGCGATTCGATTTCAAGATGCGTTTCCATCCTCGAGATGTCCTGATTGTGACTGCGTGGCGTGGTCGGGACCGGCAGAGACCATCGCGTTTCAATCCTCTTTATTGAGGTGTTCTCATTGTGACTTTCAACTGGAGGGCGTTCGGGACGGGGGACGGATTGTTTCAATCCTCTTTATTGAGGTGTTCTCATTGTGACGCCTGGATGGCTTTGATGTGCTCATCAACGCGGATTTCGTTTCAATCCTCTTTATTGAGGTGTTCTCATTGTGACAACGCCGAGACGGTTCCCGGTCGGCACCCTGCATTAATGTTTCAATCCTCTTTATTGAGGTGTTCTCATTGTGACCTACCGTCCGGCTTTCGCCTCCAACAAGGGAAATCTCATAGTTTCAATCCTCTTTATTGAGGTGTTCTCATTGTGACGTCCGTCGATTTTCTTTCCGATTGCGATTTTTTTCGTTTCAATCCTCTTTATTGAGGTGTTCTCATTGTGACAAAGACCGACCGACGAAGGCGCACGAGTATATTTTCCGTTTCAATCCTCTTTATTGAGGTGTTCTCATTGTGACTGAAGTCACCGTGCA
The DNA here is from genome assembly GCF_003001905.1 of Planifilum fimeticola. Taxonomy (NCBI): domain Bacteria; kingdom Bacillati; phylum Bacillota; class Bacilli; order Caryophanales; family Thermoactinomycetaceae; genus Planifilum; species Planifilum fimeticola. The sequence continues at coordinate 21,276 of NZ_PVNE01000036.1, read as the reverse complement.
AGATTTGGGTGAATCCTATCTAGTTTCAATCCTCTTTATTGAGGTGTTCTCATTGTGACTGAAAGGGCCTATTTCATTGCGTGTCAAATAAGCAAGGGTTTCAATCCTCTTTATTGAGGTGTTCTCATTGTGACGGCGGAGGCTCTATCCCTTGTCATTCCTATACTTCTCCGCCATTTTCCGAACACCTCCTTTTTCGACAAATTTTTTAGCCCCTTTTTCCCGCTGTTCACACCTTCCAAATCTCGTATCCCCTTATTTCATGCGGGTTTGCGCGTTTCCGAACACCTCCCGGGTTTTTGCCGAAGCTACCGGTGTTCGGAAAAAAGCGCGGGCATCATCCAGGGGATCGAGGAGGGTTTGCCCCAACCCCCAGGCCGTTTTGTATCCAAATCCCATCAGGGATCCGTAAGCAAGCAGCCGCCACATCATGCGCTGCGACTCCTCCGGCAAGGCCTTCAGGCTTATGGCCATTTTCCCCTTGAAGCCGATAACGTTGAATTCTCCAAAAGAAACCCGCTCCGTCCTCACGTTGAGATCTTCGATCCGGACGGGATAAATCAATGGTTCAAGCGAATCCCAATCGATTCGCTGTCCAGTGACAATCTCACTGACCTTGGCGGCACTGGAAAAGAGGCGCTTTAGCTCCGGCAACGGATAGTAGTTTTTCCTCTGATAGAAAGTAGTCGGAGTCAAAAAATACAAGGTGAGATTGGCCGAAAACCGCTCGTCAATCCGTGACAAATCGAAGGTTTGGCAGTGCAGTTCCCTCACGGTCCCCCGCCAATCCAATAAATTGACCTCCGCCTCCTGCAAAAAATACCGCTGAAGGCATGAGGCGATCTCCCGATCCGGTGTGTTAATCCGGATTTCCCCCCTGTTAAGCAGTAAATGGGTGGAAAAAACCTGTCTTTCCTTTCGATCATGGACTTCTTGGGACAATTGGGGGGATTCCTGCTGCAGAGATTTCAACACAAAGGCATGAAACCGCCGGGACAACACGCCGACCGGATTTCCCCGAAAGGGCGCGGGGAAGTCCACTTTCAAGCATAACCGGTGCATGACATCCTCCTACAGAATCGGATTTTGATCCTCCATCAACCATCGGGTGAAATTTCCTCTGTAAAAGGTGCGATGCGTGCAAGACTGACACAGCGTATACACGCAGAGGGAATCTTCCTCCGACAACAAAGCCGACAGGCGAAACTCTAGCTGGATCCAGCTTTTCTCATCGCATTCCACTTCAAAAACGGAATATTGCACCCGCCGTCCGTAATCCTTCAACAACTTGAAGATCCGATTTCTCCTGCGGTCATCGACAACATCATAACAAACCACCCGTTTCACGTCACTGTTTCCCCCCATCATTTGGCCAAGAAAGGATAATAATCCTCCATCTCCCCTTTGAGGAATTTGGCAAGCAGAATGGCCTGCTTGTGGAACACTTCCCGATAACTCATTTTTCGTTGCAGCAGATGATGGAACACTTCGTCTTTCCTGCGGCGATCAAAGGCCTGCAAAAATCGCTTTCGGGCGGAATCTTTGAGTCGCGGCTCCCCCAGATCGAAGGTGAAATCATCGGGCTGAATCATTCCCTGGTTGATCACCTTAACGACCAGATTGTCCACCAGAATGGAACGGAATTCTTCCATCACATCAAGGGCCAAGGATTCCCGGCCGTACCGCTCGCGGTGGAGAAAACCGATATATGGATCCAGACCCGCAGCCTGGAGGGCACCCGTCAGTTCCGCCCGCAACAAAGCGTAGCCGTAATTCAACAGAGCGTTGACGGGATCTTTGGCCGGGCGCCGGCTACGACCGTCGAAGGAAAAACCGCTGTCCCGGATTAACGCTGGAAACGCTTCAAAATAGCGTTTGGCGGCCATCCCCTCGATACCCCGCAATTCATCCAAATCTTTCGCCTGCAGCGCCTGTTTCATCGCTTGTTTCAAAGATCCAATCACAGACTCGAAGTCCAGCTCCTTGCGCCTTGCAAAACGCTGCAGACTGGTCCGGGTGTTTTTCAATTTGGCCAATACCAGATTCCGCGCGATCCGCAAGCTCGTCTCTTCCGACAAATGAGCCTGGACCTGGGCGATTCTTAACCGAACATTTCGACTTTCCGGCCCGACAAACCGGCCGACCATGCGGTTTCCCGAAAAATACACCACATCAATTCCCTTTTCGGCCATAAGCATCAGGGCATCGGTGGTCAAGGTGGAGGAATCGTGAATGAAAAAGCGGGAATATTCCTGAACCCGTACCTCCCTGAGCAAGGACCGGTTCTTGTAGATTTTGAGACGTTCCGATTCCTTCCGGACAAAGCAGTGGGGTTCACTCAAATAAAACGTTCCCATGGCACTCTCCCCTTCAGGCGGCCTCGTTCCTGCGGCAGGCAATAGTCCACCATACTGCACTTACTACAACGATGTCCGTCATCAATTCCGGCAGGCGGCTGCTCCTGACCGTAGAGATTCCGGATGGCTTCGATGGTTTGCCGGGTTTGTTCCCTCAGTTCCTCATCCAGCGCCACTTTCTCTCGGCGGAAGGACCCGTAGTAGAAGAGATATCCGAAGGGAACCGCTTTTCCGATCCGCTCCTCCAAAGCCATTCCCTGAGCGCAGAGCTGCAGGTGATTGTTCTCCCATCCCGATTGACTTCCCCGCTTGTATTCGACGGGGTAAATCATCCCGTCCGCCTCCTCGATCACATCACACCGCACCGAAAGTCCCAACTTTTCCGATCGCAAGTGGAGGGAACGGTGAAGTTGCCGTTCCCCCCGCTGTTCCTTCCCGAAGCGATCAACGTGTTCGTGGAGCAGTTTTCCGTGGATGGTATACACATTATGGTAAAACACGCCTTCCACATATTCGTAGTAACAACGCCGGGGACAGTAGGCATAGGCATTGATGGCATGAGCCTCCACCAGGACATCCATGTCACAACACCTCGCTCCGGACGTTTTCCCACACACTCCACAGTTGAAAAGCCTCGGAATTGAAGGCAATGCTCCAATCCGCACCCTGCCGGGATTTGGCGGGATAGAGGCGGAACATCGGCGGCAGGCGCAGGAGATCGGTCAATTCGCCGACGGAGCGTTTAATAATGTACACAATCCAGGAGGTGCGACCCATGGACTGAAACAACAGATTCAGCTGTTCATTCAATCCGGAATCGTCCGACTCCAGACGCAGTCGATCCAAGCGCACCAATTGTTCGGCACATCGACCCGCCTTGACGGGAAGCCGCCATACCAATTTCGCCGGTTTGTCCCGAACGCCCATGGCCACCGCATACCCCAGCACGCGGTCCCGGGAAAGCGCTTCGAGGTACTCTTCCCGTTCCGGTCCGGACAGGTGCTCCTTCACCCGCCGTTTCATCGCTTCCTGATCCACGAACCGCACCCGGCGTCGCCGGAGAACGAAATGGCAATCATAGCGCTTGAGGGGAAAATCGGGAGCGGTTTCGTCCCAAAACCAAAGGTCCGGATAAAAAGTTTCCGCCTCTTCCTCATCCCATCCGTAGAGCTGAAACTCCAAATTGTTTTGCCCGCGGAAACTCAGCACCGGCTCCAGCAGTTTCTCCCGTTTCCACTCCCGATACCGCCGGTTCTGTTCCTCAAAACCCAAACCGTACATGCGCTCGGCGAGGATTTGGATCTGCTTAAGGGCGGGGGACTGTTCCCGGTCCACGTGATGCTTTTTCTGAAGATGATACCCGTGGACCAGGTTCATGCCCCCCACCTTTTCAATGTAAGGGGAAAAATCCTGATAGTACCGGTATGCTGCCGTAACGATTTCTTCCAGCTCCGCCCGGGTCATCTCCGTATCTCCCCGGTCCTGAATTTGATTGGCCACATGTCCCGGCACGTAAGCCCACACGTGAAGGGGCGGCTCCGGATTGGACCGGCTTCCCCGGCCGATCCGCCCCAACCGCTGCATGAAACTGCCGGCATTTCGCGCTTCGAACACGAGAAAATCCTTCCGGATCTCCCCCTGAAAATCCACCCCCACCTCCACCGTGGCGGTGGCCACGGTAATGGGCTTGGCCAGGGCCTCCCGGCTCCGGCTGCGGTCGGACAAGCCGTGCACTTCCCCCACATCGTATCCCTTTTCCCGGAGCGCCGCCGCCAGCTGCTGGGCTTCGTGGATGGAATCGAGAATGATCAATCCCTTGGCTTTTGGCCACTCCGACAAATACGCTTCAATATCGTCCCAATTAGTTAATATCCGCTCACTGGTGTTCCAGGCCGGCAAATAAGCGGACACCACGTGGAGATGGGCCGGTTCGAGAAAGATCCGCTCACCATGCACGGAGGGTTTTTCCTCTTCCAGCCAGCGTCGGGTTTCCTCCTGCACATTCCAAATCGGCAGGCCGGTTCCTTCGATCAAGCGGAGCACTTCCGGTCGAGGCGTCGCCGACGACAAGAGGAAAACCATGCCCTTTTCCGGAAAGGAGGCCGCCATGAGGGCGATCCATTGGGCGAGCACATTTACCTGGGCGATATTGTAGAGATGAAATTCATCAAAGGCCTGCAACACGTATTCGCCGAGGCGGTAAAAAACCTCTACCGCCTTTCCCAGGCGGGAATCATATCCTTCTTTCCGGGGAGAGTACAGGCGCTCCTGGGCCACCAGCACCAGGTGATCCGGATTGGTCAAAATTGCCCGGTGATATTGGGTGGACAACCGTTGCAACTGTTCCAGCTTGGTTTCTCCTGGCAAGCGGCTTTTTCGCAATTCTTCCGCTGTCCACAGGGAAATCTCATCCCAGATTCCCAGAGGTAGTCCCGTTTGGAGAGATTGAAACTGATCCTTCACCAGCTCGTTCACCGGATACACCCCCAGGGCCCGCACCCGGGCATCCCGGGTCAGGTAGCCGTAATTGGCCAAGGTTTTTCCTCCCCCGGTCCGCGCCCGGTTCCAAAGGACCACCTGGCGGTTTTCCCGGAACGCCCGCTCCACCAATTTGAGTTGCACCGCTTGATGGGCGTAGGGGCGAAGATTCCCGACAAAGGGCAGATCGTAGGTTTTCCCCCTCTCCTCCAACAGGCGGATCATCCCCTCACCTCCACCAGAAAGCGGATTCCGGCAAAAACTCTTCCTCTACCTGCTGCCCCTCCATCTTTTTAATCCGGTATCCCTCCACCGCTTCTCCCCATTCCGCTTCCTTCACCAATCGGGTGGGCAAAAGATTGTACATGGAGGTGAAGGTGGCGGGAAGCCGCGGCAAATCCTGCACATTGACCATGATCGGGGAGCTTTTTCCCGTTCCCCGCTCCAATGCGACTTCCTCCACCTCCAGCCGTGCCTGGCTCATCCATTTCCCGAGCCGGATGCGCGGGGGAAACGAAAGGGGATTGTGGCTCAAGGCGTAGGTTTCAAAACGGGAACCCGGCCGCAGGCATTTGATAAATCCCCAGTTGGGATAACCCAGGCTCTGCGGACGCATCATCCAAAGGGGCTCCGACGTCGTATTGTACTGCATGAGCCGGTGCGTCACTTCCAGTGGAGATGCGGGAAAAATATAGACCCCTTCCTCATTTAGCGGCTTAAGTTGCTTCTCATATCCCGGCGCTTGCTTTTCCTGATAGTAAGGGGAAATCGCCCAGGACAAGGCATAGGCCAAGGCGTAATTGTGGATAAGGGGAGCGGTCTCGGCGACCTTCCCCTTCTCCATGCTGGCAAAGAACAGATAATCCTCTAACTCAATCCGGATCCGGTACGCAAACCGTTTCACTTTAATTTCGCGAGATACGCCTGTTGATCGCTTTCCAGCTCTTGCAGCCACTCCGCATTCGCCTCCTCATTGCGCCACAGATCACGGACTCCGGCGAGAAACGCCGCCAACTCCTCCCCGGCACACACATCAACGGGAAGATACGAGCGTTTCGCCTCCTCCTCCAGTACATCCATCACCGCCTTTTCCACTTCGGACCTCTCCAGCGGGAACTCATGGAACCGTTCCCCCCCTTTTTCCCGCAACCGGTCGTACACCCCCTGGGTCAAGGACAGATTGGAAATCAGTTCGCCGTGTCCGAACAGCAGGGCCACCACATGATTGTTGACAAAACCCTGCCGGTTGCTTTCGGCACCGTAACGGGTCGTGGTCAGGATGTTGCGCAACACGTACAAAAATTCGGCCGGTGTCACATCCACCGCCGTTTCGATGGTGGGGAAAAAGACCTGGGGCCGGATGTGTTCCCGCTCGGCGAAGGCGCTGCCGGAAACGCCTCCTTTGGTGCTGTCGTCGATGGCGTTGAGGGTGATCGAGCGTTGCATGGCCTCATATGGACGAATCGCAAAGCCGGAGTCTGTCAATACCCGGGAGCGATGGGCGCCTTCTCCGCTGGTGGCCGCAAACCCGTAAATCAGGCAATCGGGGCACTTGCCGCACATACCATTCAAGAAAACGCATTTTTTCCCAAGTCCACGGTCCCGGTTGAAAGCCCGGCCGGCCCGCCGCTCCGGTGCGATTTGTTTGCGCTTTTGCAGAAGCACCCGGGAGATCGGCTCCGAATATTTCCTGCCGCTCCGCACCATCTCCACATCCAGAGTCTGCCCTTCGGTCGTCAACACCGCCGTCGAGTCGAACTCCCTCAGGATCACAACAGATACGTACCGTCGCATCGGAAGAATCGGAATTTCACCAGGAAGATGCGCTTCCAAGCGTTTTTTCACCGGGGATTCCTGCCAACTGATCGTATTGCTCATACCGGTTCCCTCCCGTTGGTTTGGTTTTTCGCTGATTGTCTTTCCCGAATCTCCTTCAGCCGCTCGAGATGGGTCTCAAAAAAGATCCCGTCGGCGAGCTGGTTTTGCCTTTGGTTCAGCTTGGCGATGTTGCCGCCGCACACGTCTATGTAAAATCGGTCATAGATCAGATCCACAAACTCCTGAATCGCCTTTTCTTCGACACGGGGCACATATCCTGAGGGTTGTTTGGCCAAACGTTCCAGCCGTTTGAAAAGCAGCCCGCATATCTCGCTTTTTTCCCTCCCTTCCTTGATGCCCTTGACGGCCAAGCGGAACAGGTTTTCATACCGGTGGGCCCTACCTTCCTGCGAAATATCGGGCTTGTACAGCTTGAGCGATGCCAAGGCGATTTCCCGGGCCAGTTCCATCTCCATCCCTCCCCGCATTTGATCGATCCTGCGGCAAGCCCGCAAAAAGGTATCCGTCACATAGGAATGTTCCGTCAAGCGTCGCTTGAAGAAATGGGCTCCGGCCATCGGATGCACATCCAGCTGGTGTAAAACGGAAGATACGTTTTTGTCCGTCGGTTTGGAAAAGTCGAGGGGATTCACCGTTTGATGAATCTCCCAGATGCAGGCCAAGCGGTTCAACAGATCGTTCACCTGCCTGATCGGGACGACGAAATCCGTCGTGCCGCGCCGTTCAGGGACCTCCAACAGCCGAGCCACCTTGTAGGGCGGAGCATCCAGCTGGATTGCATACCGGACCTCCCGCACATCCGACATCATCAAAAAGGGCTTTTCCGTCAGCCAAAGGCGAAAACCATACAATTTGTGAAGGGAAAGCGCCGCCGACAGGGCCTTCAGCCAAGCCTCCTCCCGCGTTCGATCCAGAGAACTGCTGTAACAGTCATAGGTGAACAAAAGCACATTGCCGGGCGGACTGGCCTTCAGCACATCCCCGATGCTGGGCGGGCGTCCCCGTTCTTCCATCTCCTGCTCAAAATACTCACTGTACAATTGGAAATGATCGTGCAGATGCTTCCGAAGCGCCTCCTGTTTCTCCACCCAAGGGTCCTGCCAAACGTGATTTACCTTGCCCCGGCGGTGGACATAGATGGTCCCGAAGAAATTCTTCAGATCATCCTGCAGGTCCAGCAGTCCCTCTTCGGTGATCTGAAAGGACGGGAAGGCAAACAGGTAAATCTGCCGCGACTGATCTCCTCCCGAAAAACTATCCATGGAAAACACTTGCCGAAGTACAAACTCAAAAAAGCAGACGCCGCACCAGTGCAGAGCAGCCACATCCCCCCGTTTCCCAGGCTCCCATCCTTTCGGCAAAATTCGGTTACTGAAAACATTGACATTGTCCTGGATCACCTGAGCCTTCACCTTGGGCTCGCTCCCCGACAGAATTTTCCGGTTGCACAGATTACAAATGCGTTTTTGCGATCGTGTTTTCTTTTTGAGCAACTCCTTCGTATCCAGCAGATTCAGACTGCGGGCGGTCTCCCAGGAAACGATCAGCTGTTCCCGGAAGTAGCCTTGCAAATCTTCCCGAATTTTTAATTCCTCATCAACGATTTCCATCATTTTTTCGGGCGTGATCTTTCCATCGAGAAATTTCGCCGCTTTCTTTCTCACGGCCACCCGCCAGTCCTCGATCGGCAAATGGCGGGCCGGTTTTCCATCCACTTCGGCCCCCTCAAGGAAGCGATAAGCCAACCAGATCGCTCCGTCGAACCGTTTGTTGTTGGAGTGCAACGAGCCCGGAACCCTGTTTGCAATGTCTTCGCCGGGAAGGCCGAGGAAATCCGCCAATTGAAGCAGCGCATCCACCGCCGAGATTTTCTCCAGCCGCTGGATTAAGCGCTGAAGCGCCGCCAAATACCGGGAGGTGTAGAACCACTTTTCCCGAAACTCCTCATCGAAGGAAGGATCGACACCGAAGACCCGATAAAGCTCCCCCAAATCCCCTGCTCCATAGGCAGCCAGTTGGCTTGCGGTGAAGTTTTTGTCCGGAAAAGTCTTGCTTCCCGAAGAAGGTTTCATAAACAGCTCATGAAACATCCACGCAAATTCCCCGGGCGTCTGATTTACCAAAAACGCCAAGGTCTGACACTGCAAGGTGGCCCGGTTGAACAGCTTTTCCCAATCCACCTGATCCGCCTCTTTGATGGAACGGAAAAACAGGCGCGTCAATTCTTCCATCAGCGAATCCTTGTCCGGCAATTCCCCGCCGGCAAAGGTGATGTACAGCGTTCCGTCTCCGAAGCGAAGCCAGGGGAAATAGCCGTAGCGTTTCATCAAAAGGGCCATGCCATTGTGCAATTGTGTAGTGACCATGCCGCGCATCTCCTGGACGCGGTGATAGACGATCCGCAGATTTTCCGTCAGTTTGGGAGGAAGCACACGCCGAAGCTTTTCTTCCAAGGAATGAATCGTCTGGTGTTCCATGCATTCGGCGATGCCAATGATGGATGCGGTCTGATCCATCAGCTTCACCCAATCCCGAATACCGGTCCAGGAATATTGATTGGACAAGGAGCCCAAGTCCCCCAATTTGGGAGAAAAATTGGAAACCCCCGCTGCCCGCAGAAATGCAGCAGGAGGCAGTCCCGTCCCCACCTTCCGGCAGAGTTCTTCTGCGACCCGCTCCAGCTCTTCCAGCGACAGGGCGTACTCGCTCGACGCCTTTTTTTCAACAGCCGAATCTTTGTGCAGATCGTGCAGCACAAAGGCAATTAAGGCGACCTTCAATTCTTCTTCGGGAGGATGAAAGCCGACGGATTCAAGGTGGCTCAGCAGAGCCAGACAGGCCTCCACCCCGGTCCGGATGTGGTCCCACATGGATTGGTCCAACAGATTGTGTCCTTGCTTATACGACATGGACGAATTCTCCAGGTTGTACGACTTGGCAATGGTCTCGGACAGATCCATTTCCTGAAAGGCCAGGAGCAAACGATCGCTGAAGGACTTCAAATCCAACCCCTCTCACCTCCTCGAGTTCATTATCATACGGACAATATTTGGCAGACAATCACCGAAAATCGTCTAAACAAAAAAATCGGAACCGTAAAGAGTTCCGATTTTACTGATGAATCCACAATCCTAAAGCGTTTTTCTAATTCTATTCCCGGCAAGAAACCCTTACTGCCACAGAACCGACGGCACCTTCAGGTTGTTTCAGCTTTGGTACCGGTTATAAAACATCGCTTGAATCTCATTCCGCAATTCCTTTCGTTTCTCCGCCGGTTTCACTAATTCGACAGCGCTTCCCCATCCCAACACCCATTTCTTGATCTCCAACCAACTGGTTATCTTGGGAAATACAATTTCCCCCACGGCCCCCTTCTCATGGATTTCCCGAATCTGCTGGTATGGATGCCACTGCTTTTCCCGAATCCGCTCAAAGACCTTCGGGTCATAGATCCGGATCACATAATCCTGCTTGACCTTACTGTGTTCCGCCTCCAGCATCTGGTTGATATATTTTTCGGCGTGATTTCGTTTGTATTCCCAGATATCTTCCTTCTTTCTTCTTCCCAAAGAAGATGGACGAGGCATGCGCGAAATATCGCGAATCCGATCCAACCGGAGGTGAATCAGCGGCAGATCCGGACCATCCGGCCATTTCACTAATTTCCCGATCAGATAAAACAGATGTTTCGCATAATAGACACCGTAAGGGTCGAAATATCTGCGCTGCCCCCTATACTCAAATTGCAGAATTTGATCGTACCGGATCGCCTCAAACACATCCTGCAGAGCACGATAAAAATGGGTGCGGTTCCTCGGGAAGCCATACTCGCTCACAAAATAAAAACCGGACCATTCCTTCAGGCGCCGCACATCCTCCTCCCGCAACACGGAATAGGTATGCTCCAGCAACTCCTGAAACGCCCGCTCTCCTTCCCCCTTCAACAAGGGTTGCAACTGCCGCAGAGCGAGAAACAGATACAGCCGCACCTCCGGCGACAAATTCGCCACCGCCCGGGCAAAATTGCCCTGATAATAACCATGTCCCCGGATGATATATTCTCTCTGATTAGGCAGGTTAAGCTTTTCTTCGAGATATTTGATATCTCTGCGTATTTTCTCCTGGGAAACACCGTACCTTTCCGCCGCATCCCTGATCCGATGTTGTCGGGAATCCAGCAACATTTCGGCCAACATCGAAAACAACCGTTCACGGTGCTGAACATGGGCCCGGTGTATCTTTGACATTCGTCCTCTCCTCGCCTGGAGCAAACTTCGTCATTAACATGGTTCCATTGTGAACAAGAACGGTTTTTCCGTTTTCGACGAAATCATCCTTTTACCGAGATGTTTCTATTGGGACAACCTTAGAGAAACGAGATTTCAGTCTTTACTGGGGTGTTCTTATTGTGACGTGGAGGTGATGGAAAACGAGGTGATTGATGATCCGGTTTCAATCCTCTTTACTGAGGTGTTCTTATTGTGACGCTTCGGCTTCTTGATCGGTGCCGGGAAGTAGTCAGTTTCAATCCTCATTACTGAGGTGTTCTTATTGTGACACCACAGTCTATGGTCATATGTATGCGAGAGGAGTTGTTTCAATCCTCTTTACTGAGGTGTTCTTATTGTGACTTTTGACTTCTAAAAGATCATCCGTCCCCTCTCTGCGTTTCAATCCTCTTTACTGAGGTGTTCTTATTGTGACTGAAAATGGAGTTTGGTGTGGGAAAAGACCGACGGGTTTCAATCCTCTTTACTGAGGTGTTCTTATTGTGACGCGACCGCTAACACGAAGATCGAGTGGACGGAGGCGTTTCAATCCTCTTTACTGAGGTGTTCTTATTGTGACTTAGCTGACCAAATAACTTTCGCGATCGGTTCCAGCGTTTCAATCCTCTTTACTGAGGTGTTCTTATTGTGACTTACCGGATTCTTCTTAGGGGTACTGAAGAGGTCGTTTCAATCCTCTTTACTGAGGTGTTCTTATTGTGACTTTTGGCAGGTCTAAGCTTCGTTATCGTCAGCAACGTTTCAATCCTCTTTACTGAGGTGTTCTTATTGTGACAAACAAGGAGGGAAATATAATGTTTGCCGCTTTTTACGTTTCAATCCTCTTTACTGAGGTGTTCTTATTGTGACACTGCTTAGCGACAAGGGAAGTGATCAAAAAAGCGGTTTCAATCCTCTTTACTGAGGTGTTCTTATTGTGACTCACCTCGCTGGCGCGGGTTTTGGATACGATTCAAAAGTTTCAATCCTCTTTACTGAGGTGTTCTTATTGTGACGACAGCCATAATTGACCGGGTTGTGGCGGTTTATCCAGTTTCAATCCTCTTTACTGAGGTGTTCTTATTGTGACGGCGGGCGCTGAATCCCTTGATATGATTAGTTTTCTACGTCAGTTTCCGAACACCTCCTTCAATTACCCAATTTTTAGGTGATTCTGCCCTTACTTCGAAATTTGCAAGAAGCCATTTTTCCTTATTTCATGCGGGTTTGCGCGTTTCCGAACATCTCCGGGGTTTTTGCCGAAGCTCCCGGTGTTCGGAAAATACATCCCTCATAGGTCACCTACGACCCTCTAAAAAGCGCAAATCGAGGGTGTTACATTTTCACTATAACTTCTGCAAACAATTTGGTCAATTGAATAATGGGTTTTTCCCGCCTGCTTAGCTTTTGGGTTTCTGCACTGCTTGCGATCGACGTGAAGCGATTCGTGAACTGCATCATCCTTATCCGAGTCCAATATCATCTTTGTAGGGTTTATAAAAGGTCGGCGGGCAGGTGCGCTAACAGGACAAATCCGACGAAATATGGGAATAAAAAAAGAGCTATGCTATTTTCTCCAAATAGCATAGCGAAATAGACAAAATTACTTGGCTTTTTTCGGAGGAACAATCTCTTCAATATCCACGACCGGTTTTAGTACGTCATTTACTTTTTCAACGATGATTTCCTTTTCTACTGTAAAGTTTAAAGTATGTTTAATATCCTTCGAGGAAGCTCCAATGTAAACGGTGTATTTTCCGGGTTCCACAACCCAAGCCGAACGTTCTTCGTCAAAAGAAGCCAGCGATCTTGCATCAAGGGTAAAGGTCAAGGTTTGACGTTCATTTTTTCCAAGTTCCCTGGTTTTGCCGAAGGCCTTCAATTCTTTAAGGGGCTTGTGCATGGCTTTGCCCGGAGCACCTACATAAACCTGGACAACTTCTTTCCCTGGCACCTTACTGGTATTTTTAACATCCACACCTACCTTGATGGACTTGTTAAATGTTTTGGAGCTCAGTTTTGGTTTGCTGTAGCTGAAATCCGAGTAGTTCTTTCCGTAGCCAAACTCATAGGACACCGGCACATTAAAGGTATCATAGTAGCGATACCCTACATAGATGCCTTCATGATAGGTTACGGGGTTCTCTCCGAAAGTAGTGGCTGGAACATACGGCCAACCATTGGGATCCTTTCCTTTAATATCGATCGGGAAGGTCGTGGACAGCTTACCCGAGGGATTTTCTTTCCCGGTCAATACAGATGCTATCGGTTTTCCAAGAACTGTCCCAGTTTCCCAGGCAAGCAAAATGGCATCCGCTTTGTCTTTCCAACTTTCCATCTCTATGGGAGCTCCGGTACTAAGGACGACGATAAAGGGTTTGTTGGCTTTGCGGCACAATTCAGAAGCTGTTTCGATCAAGTATTGTTCAGCATCACTGAGATAGTAAGCACCTTTTTCGGCCTGAACATCAACACCTTCCGCAGAGCCTCTGCGAATGGTCATAATGACACTGTCGGACTTATCAACTATATCCTTGGCCAATTGTTCTTTGGTAGGCTTCATTTCTTTAAATGCAGGGTCACCGCCAATACCGCCCACCGGAAGGATACTGTCCACCTGCGGATAATCAAATTTGGTGGCATCGATCACGTTGGCTCCCGTCTCTTTCAGAGCTTGTGCCAGGTGCACCAGTTTTGAAGGATCCACATTCACATTGCCGCTTCCAGCACCACCGCGGACCAAATTGTTGGTTGCATTGCCTATTGTCCCGATGGTCCCTCCTGTAATTGGAAGTGCCTTTTTGCCTTTCACTTTTTCGTTTTTCAAAATCACCATGCTCTCAACGGCGGTGTCAAAGACGACTTGTTCGTTTTCTTTGGCATACTTGTTATGATCCGTGCTCGGTTGGACTCCCTCAAAAGCCGGTGTCTTCAGTACATATTTCAAAACCCTGGCAACAGCAGCATCTATTTCATCCATCGTCAAGAATCCTTTTTGATATCCTTCGATGATATCTTCAGCACTGCCGGAGGGCATGCTAAGATCTGTTCCTGCCTTGACCATAGAGGAGTATGTGTTATTTCCAGGCTGCGGCTCCCAATAGGAAGCATTTCCTTGCCCGCCCCAGTCCGTCATCACGATTCCGTCAAAACCCCATTCTCCCCGAGCAATCGTTGTAATAAGCTCAGGATTCTGCGGCGGGCTTATGCCGTTGATCTGATTATATGCAGTCATAATCGCCCAGGGTTTCGCTTCCTTTACTGCGATTTCAAAGCCGCGCAAGTAGATTTCACGAAGTGCCCTTTGGCTTAGGTTGGTAGGTAAATTGCGGCGAGCGGTTTCCTGGTTATTTGCTGCAAAGTGCTTAATCGTCGCACCCACACGTTGGGATTGCAATCCTTTAACTTCCGCTGCCGATGCTTTCCCGGACAACAAGGGATCCTCTGAATAGTATTCAAAGTTCCGCCCATTCAGCGGGTGCCTGTGAATATTCATTGCAGGGGCCAACCATAGGTCTCCACCAAAATAGCGCAGCTCTTTTCCAATCGACTGACCCACTTTATTCAACAAATCCATATTCCATGTGGATGCCCTTGCGGAGGCATTGGGGAATTGGGTGGCATAGCGGGTAAGGGGAGTTCCATCCGGAGCTGTTCCTCCCGGGAGCGGATCGATCCGAACTCCGGCCGGGCCATCCGGAAGAGATGTTGCTGGTATACCATATTTCTCATACAAAGCACCCGTCGTACTGCCGGCTGCACCCTTTAATTTTTGTGAATCCTGGTCCCCTGCCAGAAGAAGAGCTTTTTCCTCCAGGGTCATAACCTTAAGAAGTTCGGGGATGGATGACTCATCTTTTAAATAGACATTTTTTTCATTTGCAGTAGCGTAAGGAGTAACGGCAAACAACATGACAAGCATAACCGCTGTCATCAGGGATAATGCATACTTGCATTTGCGATGCATCGTTTTTACCCCCATTTTCGCGATTAATCATTCATGTCTTTGCCATCAGAAACGCCGGTTGCTTCCAAAACTACCGATCTCCAATAAAACCTTCAGCCAGCAAACCTGCATCTGGCGGAAAAGAAGAGCAAGCTGTAAAGCTACTCATTTATCCCCTCCTACTTCTTAATAAGAGCGCTGTCATTTATAGCGTAGCAGTGAAGGAAGTGTTGAGGTTGACAGGCGGAATACTCATTCTCACCGTTTGAAATGATGTCCCCCGTCTGGATCAGTCCTTACGGAAGCTCTTCCTCACGCTTTTATGTTTAAGGAAAACAGGGTCAAAACGTAATGATTTCGACCCTATCGTCATAAACCACCACTTCCTTGACAACGTGGCGGATAATTTCTTTTTTGTCCTCGAAGGTCAACTCTCCCTGCTTGTTTAGATAATATTCGGCAGCCTCCCGGATTAGCTCCTCACTGTATCTCAACCGCTCCCGCTCCTTCATCATCTCCTGGATTTTCTCCAGACGCTCCCTCAACTCGTCTTCCTTCTCTTTCAGTTCCCGGATGGACTCCCGGATTTCGTCCTCCGAGATGGATAAACCTTGAGCAAACAGGTTCAGAAGCCGTTTCCTTCCCTCCTTGGCCCGCTCGATTTCAGCTTCCAATCGATTAATTTCCAACTCCTCAAAGCTGGATGTTTGCCCCTCGGCCATATCCTCCGCAGCCGCTGCGATTTCATCCGGGTTGTTGAGCCACCTAACGATCTTCTCCCAAACCTCCTGCTCCAATTGATCCGCATTGATGCGGCGCCCACATCCTGGATGTTTAGCTCCGGAATAGTTTTTTTGGTCCGTATATTCGTAGACGTATTTCCCCCAGTTCTTTACGCGTCTTCCGGTCATTGTGTTCAAACAATCCCCGCAGCGCACCAAACCGCTCAATAGGTATTGATGCTTCGACTTTTTCGACCACCGCCGCCGAGATTCTTCCAGCAGTGTTTGCGCATGGAAGAAAGTTTCTTCGTCAATGATGGCTGGGCAAGGAACGCGGATCCATTCGTTTTTCGGTCGTTCTCTCATCCGGATCCGTTCCTCCGGGGACCTGAACCGGTTCCCCAACATCCCCTCGGTATTCCACCGGTTTTGGTAAAACTCTCCGATGTAAGCCCGGTTCATGAGCATTTGACGAACAACCTGCCGATGCCACACCTTAGCGCCGCGTTTCGTTGGAATGCCTTGCTTGGTCAAGTATTTTGCGATTCCGTTAATTCCGTCCACCTTGTCATTCGGTTTCGTAAACAGATCGAAGACCAAGCGAACAACCTTGGCCTCGTCCTCATTGATCACGAAACATTCTTTTTCTTTATCATAATCATACCCATATACCTGGTAGTCACGAACGACTTTCCCCTGCCGAGCTTTTTCTCGGCGTCCCCGGGTCATTCTCTCGGTGATCTTTGCCTTTTCAAATTCCGATATCGCCCCGCGCATGGAGTAAAAGAGTTGACCTTCAGGAGTTCGCGCATACTCCCCATTAACAAAAACGAGTTCGACTCCTTGACTGTCAAACTCCTCGGTCACGATCAATTGGTTCATCAGCTTTCGACTCAGGCGATCCGGATCAAGACACACCACCTTCGTGATCAGACCCTTCCGCACGTCCTCCCGGAGTTTGGTCAGTCCGGGACGATCCAGAAACTCCCCCGAAATCCCCTCGTCGATATATTCGATCGCTTCGTCCGTTCCCGCCTTTTTCCGGCACTCGCGGATCTGGTCCTGTATGCTGTACCCCCGTTGAGCGGATTCTTCGGTCGAGACTCGAACGTAAATCCCCACCATCCTGCAGCTTCTCCCTCCTGTATTTCTCTACAAGGTAAGCATAACAGGCTCGCCGAATCCTGTCGGTCAGCTCCCCCTCGATGATTTTCACCCGCATCGCGCATCACCCATTAGAGGGTATGCGCTCACTGTTTGTCTGCTTTCGTGGAGGTCCAATCCTCTTTACTGAGGTGTTCTTATTGTGACAGCTAATCAGCTAGGGGGCCGTGGTGAAGTGGCCAAAGTTTCAATCCTCTTTACTGAGGTGTTCTTATTGTGACCATTCAAAAGGACGCGGCGGGAAAGCGCCTGATTCAAGTTTCAATCCTCTTTACTGAGGTGTTCTTATTGTGACGGCCAGGGCGGCTTCATTGGTGATCTTCCGGGTAGGTTTCAATCCTCTTTACTGAGGTGTTCTTATTGTGACTCAGTGATCGTTTTCAGCACCTGCTTAAACGGATCAGTTTCAATCCTCTTTCCTGAGGTGTTCTTATTGTGACCTTCCCCACGTCCAGACTCTTGGGAAACCCGGAGAAGGTTTCAATCCTCTTTACTGAGGTGTTCTTATTGTGACCATTTTCACCGACACCCCCGCCGCCTTCAGTACCCCGTTTCAATCCTCTTTACTGAGGTGTTCTTATTGTGACGAGGTAGCCCTTAAGGATGGAGGGACCGAAAGCCCCGTTTCAATCCTCTTTACTGAGGTGTTCTTATTGTGACTGAGCGCGTCAAGGGGGTTGTTGGGTCTGCGTTCAATGTTTCAATCCTCTTTACTGAGGTGTTCTTATTGTGACCTTGTTTGATGTAACCTCCGCCGAAATAGCTCGGTTTGTTTCAATCCTCTTTACTGAGGTGTTCTTATTGTGACACCGTGCAGGTTTGGTTTGAGATTGACAGCCACAGGGTTTCAATCCTCTTTACTGAGGTGTTCTTATTGTGACGCATTCATGATCCATGCTCCTGCCGAAAAACAAAAGTTTCAATCCTCTTTACTGAGGTGTTCTTATTGTGACGGCGGGCGCTGAATCCCTTGATATGATTAGTTTTCTACGTCAGTTTCCGAACACCTCCTTCAATTACCCAATTTTTAGGTGACTCTGCCCTTACTTCGAAATTTGCAAGAAGCCATTTTTCCTTATTTCATGCGGGTTTCCGCGTTTCCGAACACCTCCGGGGTTTTTGCCGAAGCTCCGGGTGTTCGGAAAATCAGTTCCTCATATCCTCCGATTCCTGCGTTAAAGAGTTTAGGGTTGCGAAAAGTCCTGTTAGCATGGAAACCTCCGGAAGTTGACATGCCTAAAGATATGGATGTTCTTAACAGTTCCGTCCGGTAGTTTACGGCTTTCGTAGCGGCGGGCC
This sequence comes from Planifilum fimeticola, assembly GCF_003001905.1. Classification (NCBI taxonomy): domain Bacteria; kingdom Bacillati; phylum Bacillota; class Bacilli; order Caryophanales; family Thermoactinomycetaceae; genus Planifilum; species Planifilum fimeticola. The sequence goes on along the minus strand of NZ_PVNE01000036.1, from coordinate 3,203 downwards.
GTCGTCGCATAGACAGGTATCCTGCTTTCCCGGTGACACCAGGATACCACCTGATATACCGCCCCAAATTCCCCTTGGACGAGGACGACATCTCCCGGTCTCGTTACCCGGGACAACCACTCCAATACCGGTTGGAACCATTCCTTTGGAAAGGGGCCTTCCGGCGGCACCTGGGACCACCGGGACTGAAGATCGTCCGGAAGAGGAAGAAACGTTCCTACTTCCCACTTCTCTCTGGCCTCCCGTTTCTGCTCTTCCGTTAAGGTATGCGAAAACAACAAGGCCATCCGTTTCAAGGTTCTCCACACTCCGATCTGATTATTACTAATAGGCAGTTCCTGAATCCAACCAGTGCTTCCACTTGACCAAACGCTCTGCAGCGGCCTTGCTTTTTTGTTGAGCTAATCTTGGGATTTTAATCCTCTTTACTGATGGGTTCTTATTGTGACGGCGGGCACTGAATCCCTTAATATGATTAATTTTCTACGTCAGTTTCCGAACACCTCCTTCAATTACTAAACGCACTATTCAATTTGTCAATTAAAGATTATCTACTTTCCGCGTTTCCTGCAGGTTATCAGGGATTGGGTTGATGTCTAGGGCTTTTTACATTATTGAAGGTCGATGTCACCCTTTTTTTATTCTCACCAGCTGTTTTCATCCTGATAGTTTCCTGAACGGATCGTCATTTTCCTCATTTACTACCACACCAAGAAACCGGGTAGTCAATGCTACCCGGTTTCTTTATTTCCACTTGCTCCTGTCCTAGTGGTCTGAACTCCAGGGGAAGCGTATCAATAACAAAATTATCTCAAACGTTTTATGGTAGACTCCAATTGAAGAGTTTCTTCTTCTAAATTAGTGAGCAGGTTTACCCAGTCATTCCGAGCAACTCTATTATTATCAACTTCCATCCGGTTTCTTTATTTCCACCAAGCATCATCATAGCGGTGGAGGATTGCTGCGGTATACCTTGTGCCACGATTTGTTTCACTGACGGCAATACTTATATTGATGATCTCAGACCGATTTAATTCCTGAACTTTCATATCCAGTTCATATTCGAACTCCTTTTTATTTCCGATAACCTCTACAACATCCACCTTCATTCTGCTCGCCATATATATCCTCCTCAATTATCGGACTGCTTTGGCCAAGTTGATCGTCAACCACTTAGTCCTCGGTTAATTTGACGGAGCGATTCAGCCACTTGATTTTATTCCCCTTTTCAGCTTTTTCAACAACTGGTTGATATGCTAACATTGGCTGATCGATTGGTCGGCCACTTTTGGCCATCCGGCTGACTGGTTGACTATCGACCACTGGCTGATCTTTTGGTCGATCGGTCAATGATATTGTATTTCTCTTTTAGATAATTGATGGCTTTGGACGCTCGATAAGGTGTTGTATCAGCCATGGCAGCCAACTGCCGTCGGCTGGGTAGTTCACCATTTTCGTGGTAATACTTTTTAGCCACTTCGACCACTTTTTGATCGGCATTCGCCATTCGTTTGCCAGCCATGTCAACCACATTCGACCGTTTGGTTGGCTGGTTGGTCGATTGGCCGGCAGGTTGTTTGGCCGCTTTGTTGGCTGACTGGTTGATCCTTTGGCTGATTGGTTGACCGGCTGGCTGATCAGCCACATTGCTGGATGGTCGATTTGGCTGATCGTCTGGCTGGTGGATGGTTGTTTTGGCCGAGTCGCTAGCCGATTCGACCGGTTGATTGGACTCGTCGACTGGCTGATAGTCGGCTGACTCGGATGGTTGATTGGTCGGCCGATTGGTTGGTTGACCGGGTGGTTGATTTGTCTGTCTGGCTGGCTGATCCTCCTGGTTGACCAGTTGGCTGGCTGGTTGTTGGTGGTCGGTCGGCTGGTTGGCCAATTCGGCCATTTGGCTGGCTGGTTGATTGATAGATTGATTGGTCGACCGATCAATTGACCGATCAAAAAGATTCTGGCTGATGATCATCTCGGCGATGATCACTCCCAAAACGACCGATAAAGCAAGCGTCCATTGAGCAATTTTATTCTCGAACAGATTGTCAAGCCCAACTGTATATGCGCTATTCGAGAATAATACTAGAATAATCCCATACAGGAAACCGGCATACGCGGCGGCACCCGGTTTTTGACCTTGGAGTCGGCGCCATAGGATCGCCCAGCCGGATAGCAAAAAAGTTGTTTCGACTGCTATCGTGAATGTTACAGCTTCCCAATGGAGGAAACCGACTCGCTTATAAAGATCAACGGTGTGGGCAAACGATACTGTCACAACACAAACGAAGATTATCACACCCAGCATAATCGACCACGTCCGCATGATGTTCCCTCCTTTTATCGGTGTGACATCAAGTGTGACATCGAAACCTCAGATGTCACACTTGACGCCGAAAAACCTCTAATTTGCTCTGGTTTTCGCTATCGAGATTCTAGAGATAGAAAGTCATGTCACATGTCACACCACTCTTACTTTTGGCTTATCCGGCAGGAAATATAGAATCTGATTGCCTTCTTTTCTGCTATATATCGTTACTTCTTGTCTTGCCCTTTGAAATGTTCTCCGACTGATTCCTAATTCATCGCAAATTTGCTGCCTGGTAAGCCCTTCTGGATGATCCTTCAAGAGAGAAAGGATTCTGTCTTTCGCAGTCCGGCCTTCATCAATGGATTTCTCCTCCCGCTGGTACAGAGGCAAGAGGATATCTCTTGCTCTCAGTATGATCTCCTCTTTGGTCATTCCGAATCGGTTGCCCACATCTGGCAAAGGATATGACGGCAACCGCATGGAGGCGGGCTCCAACAATTTGGCCTGGAAGATATGATCCTTTTTGTCGCAGGTGATCCGCATTAATCCATAGTACTTTTTGAGTTGGTGAAAATCCTCAACGGTAAAAGGCGCAAGCTCCGCCGCAAAATCCCGAAATACCTCATCACTCCCACACAACAACACCATATCCATTCCGGTCTTGAATGATCGGAGGATTTCGCTTTTCATATTCGCCGCCCTGGCGAACGATGACCAATCGTGGAATGAGAAGATGTATTTGTTTCGATATTTGCGAGGCTTTTTGGTGATCTGCAAGAAAATATCCTGAATCGGCTTAGAAGCTATTTCAAAATTCGGTTTACACACCAAATAATGAATGCGATCAGGCAAAAAGCTCTATATATATGCAAATATCGGTCATACCGAACTA